>NZ_JBSFUO010000017.1:0-124827 GCF_053591835.1 Streptomyces sp. NPDC002911
AGAACCCCTCAGCAAGGTTCATCGTCCCAGGTCAGGAAGGCACTTTCGCGTTTCCCCCCCCAAGCCAGGCGTACCCAAGTGAAACGGCGAGGTTAGGGCTTGCAGGGCATGGAGGTCATGACCGTGAACGGTGGGTTGCGGTTGCTGTCGTACTTGAGGCGTGTCTCGATGCCGTTCACGTCGTACGCCTTGGCGTTGGCACCCCCCTCCTGTACCCGGACATCGGGTCCTTCGGGTCCACCGGCTGCTTGAATACGCTGCGACCGCTGGTCTCACCGGGTGTGCTTCGGGGCAGGTCAGCGGGGTGGTGACGGTCCCCAAGGAACTCAGAGGGGCTCTTCGGCCTTTGCGCTGAGCCGCTACCGAAGTCTCCGGTCCCGGGGCTGTCGGGTTCTGCGGTGCAGGCAGCTGAGGTCGGTCAAGGGTGGCTCTCAAGGTGGGAAGGTTTTTCTCATCACGAAACTGCAAGCCGTAGGACACCGACGTCGTGTCCGGCAGGTCCAGCACTGCCGCCCATACCGCACTCGTTATTCCTTTCTGGCACAGGGGAACGTTCCCTGTCCAGGTGGAGTAGCCGTGTCGATGACTGCCTGGAGGTCGAAGACGAGGACCAGCCAGTACCGCTGCAGAATCGCGAGTTCGTGGAAGACCTGTCCGGCGGTTACTTTCTCCCGCTTCATGTCGCCGTTGGATTCCCGCACAGTCAGGACGACCTGGTAGCGCTCGAACGGGATGCCTTTATCTTCCTCGTACTCATGCTCCATTTCTAGTTCAAGTGTTGTGTCGCTCAGGCTCACGATGTAATCCGCAGGCCCGTTCACGGCGGGCCGCAGCCTCCCGCCACAGGCCAGCGCCACGTCTACGACGAGGGCCTCCACAGGGTGTCCGGGGTGGATGAAGATGCTGTGGTGGGAGGTCACGGTCCAGCTCCCTCAGGGATAGGTGATGTCGTAGCCGTCGCCGACGGCCATGCGATCCAGCGTTCCGGCGTCGTCTCCTCAGAGTCGACCGAGGAAGCGCGAACCTGCTCACCTCGGAGTTCTGTTTGCCCAGCCCCGACACGCCCTGCACCACCCCGGAACCGATCACACCACAAACAAGCCGGTGGATCCGCGCTGAACTGAGCCAGAACAAGGAACGGGACAGCCTCCGGGGCCGATCGGCCCCGGAGGCTCTGTTGTCAGCGGTCTTGACACTCGCGGCATACGTCGACCTGCGGCCGGGGATCCGAACCCCACATTTCGTTCTTACGGAGCGAAAGGGGTATAGAGCAAGGCGGTGTCCACGACCTCTTCTGCCGTCAAACCGTCCGTAAAACCTTCCATGTCGGGATGGTGGATGAGATTGAGTACACGAGGATGAGGCACGCTCGCTTCGAGGCTCTCCGCGAGTCTATCGATTTCCTCCTCCGTCCCATGTGTCGCCATGATTTTGCGAACCAGATCGACGAGCTGATCACGGGTAAGGACGCGCGCTTCCATAACACCTCACTGACCTCACTGGTGATAGTTGGGTCCAACACCTCGGCGTGATACCGAGGAGTTAACAACCACCAGGTTGTCCAAATCATAGACGCCGCCATGTTGAATTGGTTTTACGTGGCGGAGGACGTACTTGTTATATCTTCCCAAGGATTTCCCCTGCAGCTGTCCGCCGATCTGTCCTGGGATTTTCCCTGTATTTCCATGGGTTCCCTTCAGTCACCCGCCAGATATATCGGAAAGACGTCCGCCACCTGTTACAGCACCTGGAGAGTTCTTTAGCTTTGTGGCCGTCCGGGTCCCCGTAATGGTGGGGTGACCACTTAAGTCCTTCGGCGCCCAGGGCCGAAGTCTCGGGCTCGAGCGCTTGTCGCCTCCAACCTGTGAGTCCGCCGACCCCGACGAGGGCTACTTGCTGGGTGAGTTCGTCGGCGGCTTGCGCGTACAGGTCGGCGAGTGCGTCGCAGCCGTGCTGGCGGAGCATGTACTCGGCGCGGTAGAGGCGGTAGGCGGGGCGGACGGGGAGGTGCGTGTCGAGGAAGGCGCCGGCGCCACCGTTTTCGCCGGTGAAGGCATTCTGTGCGTCTCCGAGGAACACGAACGGAGACTTGACGACGCCGACGAAGGCGTCACCGAAGATGCCCAGCACGTCACCGACGCCGTCGACGTTGTCGCTTGGGTCCCCCCCCGGGTGTCGTGGTGGTAGTAGAAGACCGCGCCCGTGCCGGTTTTGATGGCGGCGGGCTGGCCGAGGGGGTCGTGGCGGTAGGACTGTTCGACGGTCCAGGCGCTGTCGTACTCGGTGGCGAGGATCGGCAGGATCGGGGCCCTGCATGCCCCGTACGAACCTTTCCTGGACGCCGGAACATACGCGGCTGGAGTCGGGGCGGCGGGGGAGACTCGGAGCGGTACGTACGACGGTCCCGTCGGCGATGTCCTGAGAGGCCCGGACGGTCAACGTGCGAAAATCCACCGTCTGCGAAAAATCCGGAGGAGCCGCTCGATTGACGGATCCCCGCCCCGACGGCCCGGTGCCCCGTAGGCCCAGGTCGTCGCCGTCGCCGTCGCCGTCGCCGTCGCCGGAGCGCTGCGCGAGCGTGGTCTGTGCATCGCCTCTGCCGGGCCTGAGCCGCGTCTCCTCGCCCGGTCAGTCCGACTGCTTCTCCATGTGCTCCAAGACGTGCTCGGAGATGCGGGCGAGCGCTTTGAGCTGACTTGGCGTCAGGGCATCGATGAACAGTCGGCGGACGTGCTCGACGTGCTGGCCCGCAGCCTCTGCGATCGCCTCGTAGCCGGCCGGGGTGGCGACGATGAACGCGCCGCGTCCGTCGTCGAGGCATTCCTCCCTGGCCAGGAGCCCGCGTTTCGTCATCCGCGTGACCTGGTGGGACATTCGGCTCTTCTCCCACTCCACGAGTTTGGCCAGATCCAGCAAGCGCATCCGCCCGCCGCCCCTTTCGGTGAGGCCGGCGAGCACGACGTAGTCGGATGCGGACATTCCGGAGTCGGACTGGACGTGGCGGGACAGCCGTCCGATGAGCTTCTCCTGCATGCGGATGAAGTTGTCCCAGGCGGCTTTCTCTTCCCCGACGAGCCAGCGCGGCGGTGCGTTCATGGAAGCAGTTTAACGAGGTCGTTGGTCGCTCATCTGCTTGCAGGGGCGGTGAGGCGACCTTCGGCGAGGCCGGGCCCGCCGTGTCCGGGGCAACAAGACCCCGGGGTGGCCACCCCGGCGCGCCCGCCGAGGGCAGCGTGATCCGCCGCTCCGTCATCCGGTGGACCAGGCGTGCCTCCACGGGTGCGTTCGCGGGGCCGCGAACAGGGTGAACTGCGACCGCCGGATCGTCAGTTGACACGTCCACCATCGCTGCTAATGTAGGTGACGTGTCAACCACTTGGTCGAGCTGGCCGGCCCTCGATGCCGTGGCTGTGTCGCTGCGGAAGCGGAGCCTGTCAGGGATGGATGCCGACCGTTTCGGCGCGGTGGTTGGCCGACTCGGCCTCAAGGCCGTCTGAGCGGAAGCGTACGGCCGCATTCCGGCGTCGGGATCGGCGGCGTCCGTCCGAGCACCCCGAGCACGCGAAGACAAGTACCCGGAAAGGGAGCCCATGAGCAAGGAAACGAAGTCCGGACTGCAGGCACTGCTGACGCCCGAGGAGAGCGTCGTCGTCCTGATCGACCACCAGCCGTTCCAGTTCGCCAACCTGAACAGCCACGAACCCACGATGATCCTGAACAACGTCGTCGGGCTCGCCAGGGCGGCCAAGGTGTTCGACGTGCCGACCATCCTGACGACCGTGCTGGAGGAGCGCGGCGGCTACATCATCAAGGGGCTGCAGGATGAGTTCCCGGAGCAGGAGCCGATCAACCGCACGTTCATCAACACCTGGGAGGACGAGCGTGTCGTCGACGCCGTCAAGGCGACCGGCCGCAAGAAGCTGATCATCGCCGGTCTCTGGACGGAGATCTGTGTCGCGATGCCGGCGATACAGGCGGCGGGTGAGGGCTTCGAGGTCTTCGCTGTCACCGACGCCTCGGGCGGCGCCTCGAAGGAAGCCCACGACATGGCCGTGCAGCGCATGGTTCAGGCGGGCGTGGTACCGATCACCTGGATGGCCGTGGCGGGTGAGTGGCAGCGCGACTGGGCCCGCGAGAAGACCCTCCCCGGCATGACCGAAGTCCAGCTCCAGAACGGGGGCGCCACCGGCGTCGCCTTCAGCTGGGAGACGCAGCTGCTCGCTTCGGGGCGTTCCGGGAACACCGCCTGACGGTTCGTCAGGACGGCCGTGCAGGGTTCGTCGGTCGCGAAGCAGCTCCGATGTGGGGCTGCCGGGCGGCGTGGCGGCCGGTTCCGTGACCGGGTCGGCAGCCGGTGGCTCCCCTGCTGTCCCGGCAGGTGCCCCCTCCCGGACGGTGCTGCTTCCGGGGGATCGATGTCTCCCGTCGGGCACCGTGCTGAGCGGAACCGGAGAGCCAGTGGTTGGACTGGTTCCGGGTGGTCCACGACGTGCTGCCGTTCCGGTCGGCCGCGTACCTGCTGCGCGCGGGCCTGGTCTCCGGCGGCCAGTCGGTCGACTGGCAGGACCTCACCGTGCTGACGGTCCGGTGCGTGCTCGGCCTCCTGGTCAGCGTGCGGGCACTGGTCCGCCGGGCCTGAGTCGGCCGATACGGACGGCACGCCGGCGCTCGGTCATCGGAGGGGAGCATGGTGCACCCCGGGAACACCGCCCCCGGGCCCGGCGCCGCAGTCGTTGCCCGCATCGGGGAGGAGCACCCTTCCGTCGGCTGGGGCGAAGTTCAGCCATGTCCTCTTGCCGGCAGGTTCGGGTTCCGCACCCGAGCCTGCCTCGTGGCGACCGGTCCCTGGAGAGGCCACACGGCGGTTCCTCTTGGAGAGGAAGGTCTCGCCCGCCGTGACGCTTGTTTGACGCTCCAACCACCTCACTCGGCCGGATGAGGCATGGAAGATAGGTCTGACCTGCGCTTCTCCTGGTGGTCTGTTGCTGCGACATCTGGTGCGGTTGATCAGCCGGGCGTGGCCCGCGTCGGGTCCGGCAGAGTGGAACCGCTGGTTGGCACCGTTGTGCTCGGCCCACTGCTGGTGTCCGCCGTCTCCGCCTCGGCGAGCGCCGGATTCACCCCGGCGAGCATGCCGATCGCGAGGGCCGCCGCCACCGCGGCGGCGACCCGGGCCCATCAACGATGTCCTGGAAGGACGGGAGAAGCCGCACCGTGGGCCGTCATCGATTCGCCCTTTCGTTTGTGGCAGGTCCCCTCAGGTGCGGGTCCAGCGTTGGTTGTTGCCGTTCGAGCAGGAGTAGAGCTGGAGCAGGGTTCCGTTGGCGGTGCCGCCTCCGACGGTGTCGAGGCAGAGGCCGGACTGGACGCCGACGATGGATCCGTCGGAGTTGAGGCGCCATTTCTGGTTGTCGCCGCCCCAGCAGCTGTAGATCTGGACTTTGGAGCCGTTGCCGGTGCCGGCGGCGTCCAGGCACTTGTTGCCGTAGACCCTGAGTTCGCCGACGTCGGTGTACGCCCACTGCTGGTTGGTGCCGCTGTGGCAGTCCCACACGTGGAGCTGGGTGCCGTCGGTGGTGCTGGTGCCGGGCACGTCCAGGCAACGGCCCGAACCGACGCCCTTGATCTGTCCGGAATCCGCGGGGGGCGTGGTGGAGCCGCCGTTGAGTGCGTTGAGGACGGCGGCGTAGGCGGGCTTCTTGCTGCCGTCACCGTTGAACAGCAGCGGCGTCTGCTCCGATCGCCAGGAGTCGGTGTCGCGCACGCCCCAGACGGTGATGCCGAGGCAGCGCGGGACGGCCAGGCAGTCGTTGGTCACGTTGGCGTAGGTCGAGGCCGGGGCGCCCTGGATGTCGAGTTCGGTGATGGCCACGTCGACGCCGAGGGCGGCGAAGTTCTGCAGAGTGGTGCGGAAGTTACTGTTGTAGGGGCTGCCGCTGTTGAAGTGCGACTGGAAGCCGACGCAGTCGATCGGCACGCCGCGCTGCTTGAAGTCCCGGACCATGGAGTACATGGCCTGGGTCTTGGCCCAGGTCCAGTCCTCGACGTTGTAGTCGTTGTAGCAGAGCTTGGCCGCCGGGTCGGCGGCGCGCGCGGCGCGGAAGGCGACCTCGATCCAGTCGTTGCCGGTGCGTTGCAGGTTGGAGTCCCGCCGGGCTCCCGAATTGCCGTCGGCGAAGGCTTCGTTCACGACGTCCCACTGGGCGATCTTGCCCTTGTAGTGGGCCATGACGCCGTTGATGTGGTCGATCATCGCCTGGCGCAGTGTGCTGCCGCTGAGGCTCTGCATCCAGCCGGGCTGCTGGGAGTGCCAGGCCAGGGTGTGGCCGCGCACCTGCTTTCCGTTCTGCACCGCCCAGTTGTAGACGCGATCAGCGGCGGTGAAGTTGAACTGGCCCCGCTGCGGTTCGGTGGCGTCGATCTTCATCTCGTTCTCGGCCGTCACCGAGTTGAACTCACGGCCCGCGATCGTCGTGTACGTCGAGTCGCCCAGCCTGCCCGAGGCGATGGCGGTGCCGAAGTAGCGGCCGCTCTGCGCCGCTGCGGCGCCGAGCGTGCTCTCGGCGGCGTGTGCGGTCGGCGGCGCGACCAGTGCGGCGACCGCACCGAGGACGCCGACGACCAGCGCCAACAGCATGCTGTGGATCTTCCGGCGGACAGCGGGTCTGGGAAGGGCGTACGAGCCCATGACTGTGCCTCCAAGGTAGAAATCACGGAAGGACTGAAGCGCAGGGGATGGCGTCGTCCGCTCCCGTGCGGCAGATGGACGGACGGGGCGGGACGGAGTTCAAGCAGCACGGATTCACCGGACACCGCGGTCATGGGACGGGGCGACCTTCGGCACAGGC
Source organism: Streptomyces sp. NPDC002911 (assembly GCF_053591835.1). Lineage (NCBI taxonomy): Bacteria > Bacillati > Actinomycetota > Actinomycetes > Kitasatosporales > Streptomycetaceae > Streptomyces > Streptomyces sp. NPDC002911. Next base: position 6,849 of record NZ_JBSFUO010000017.1, read on the forward strand.
ACGGGGGTACTCCATCGCGGCTCAGTCGGGGGACCGCCACGCGGCGTCTCGTACCTCTCCAACTGCGTGAAGAGCCAGGATGCGCTGGTGCGAACCTCACCGGAACGAAACGGGGTGGCGCAGGTGCTTCGGTGTGCGGATCTGTAGTGCAGTCGTGCGTGTCTCTGCCGTGCGGCACGGCTTGCCCAAGGCCGGTGCGTTCGAAGTACCGAGCTGTGGCCGGTGTCTCAGACAGGAATGATTGAGGTATTGACGATGCATCGTCAATACTCCCCGCAGGAAAAAGTTTCTGTTCCTCGTCCGAAACTTTCGACATTCGATCTGGGCCAGGAGCTCGCGAACGCGTCGCCCCGCACTGCGCCTTGACCTCGAAGGGCGGTGGATCCCGCCAGGTCTGCGTGGCGCGGCCGGTGGGCCGGCGGGTCGTGCCGGCCATCGATCAGCTGATCACGATGGCGCGCCGGCTGGGCCGGTCTCGTAGGTGCCGGCGTGAACCCTTTGGTGTTCGGGTCGCGCTCGACCACCTTCACCCCGGTGCCAAGTGTGACGCGACTCGGCCATCGGCCGGGGTGACGTGCGACGTTTCGTGGATGGATTTCCGCAATTGTTTCGGCGTCGACAGCGACACATGCGAGAGGTATTGACGCCGTTCACCGGCTCCCTATCATTAAGGTCGCTCGACACTTCGACCCTTGTTCGATATTGCGAACGCGTCGAGTCGCTCCATCGCGCAACAGGGCAGCTCCGGGCCGCACCGCCCGAACGCGGTGCCGCAAGGAGTCGCGGCATGTATATGTCATGCCCGCGCCAACTTCTCGTGTCGCCCTTCGACAGTGCCACCCGGGCGCGCGGCCGTCCAAGCCTCCGTCCCGGGTCGCCCATGCCGGCCGAAGGCGCCGGGCGCTACCGGTCTTTCAGCAGGTCGGGAAGGCCCGGGAAGTCACAGGCGGTATGCCGTGGTGCTCACAGACCGCGGCACACCGCACCACACCGACAGTCCGGGCAACCTTTGACGAGGCGAACCGGAACCGTCTCAAGGCTGAGGAAGTCCCCATGCACAGAGGAAGTTTCAGCTGCAGGCATCCGTCTGCAGTGCTCGCCGCCGTGATCGCGGCCTTGGCCGCGCTGGCGGCGATGCTCGTCGCCACCCCGGCTCAGGCGGCTGCCAGTGGCGCCTTGCGCGGTGTCGGTTCGGGCCGGTGTCTCGATGTGCCGGGCGCCGTCCGGACCGACGGCACGTACCTGCAGATCCACGACTGCTGGAACGGAACCAACCAGCAGTGGACGTTGACGGACGCAAACCAGCTGACCGTGTACGGCAAGTGCCTGGATGTTCCGGGCCACGCCAGTCGTCGATGAGGCTGATCCCCGGGAGCGCGACGTACTCGTCCTGCTCGCCCGAGGCCATACCGACGCGGACATCGCCCCCCGTCTCGTCATGGGGGAGAGCACCGTCGAGTGCCCAGTCAGCCGCGTTCTCACCTCGCTGGAAGTCACCAACGGAGTCCCGGCCGCCCTTCTGGCCGGCGACGCGGGACTCACAGCCTGACAAGCGGCGACGGGACTGCTTCCGATGACCTCGCACGTGGCGTGCGTGCACGGCAGTCAGGGGACGCGAACCACTGCCCTTTCAGGTTGTCGCAGGCTCGATCCAGGCAACCCGTCACCGCGGCCGGCCGGCCGGCCGTTCCACATCAGGCGGGTCGGCCGACGTCCCTCCGCCCGTTGGGCCGTGTCGTCGGCCTTACGATGCGGAACGGGTCGAGGCGGTTCATCGGTGAGCCGGGCTCGGCACGGTGTCACGCCGGTGATCGCGGCCGGGCGGTGCCGTGCCAGTCCAGTATGAGGACAGTGGCGTCGTCCTTGAGGTTGCCCCGGCAGGCCTCCAGTACCGCAGTGGTCAGGGCGCGGACGGCCTCCCTGGGATGCGAGGCGCGGGTGTCGCGCACGAGAGAGGCCAGATCGACAGCAGCGGCACCGCGCTCCTGCATGCCGTCAGTGAGCAGGACCAGGCGGTCGCCGGGGCACAGCTGCAGTTCCTGGAGCTGGTAGGAGGTGGGAGCCGCCACGCCGAAAGGCAGGTTGACGGCGAGCTGGACCTCCTCGACCTCGGCAGCGCCGGCCCGCAGGCGCAGAGGCCAGGGATGTCCCGCATTGACCAGTTCGCAGGTGCCCGTCTCGAGACGGATGCACAGCAGTTGTCCGGTGGCCAGCCCACGGTTGTGCGTCAGCAGGGCCTCGTGCGCGCGATCGGCCTGATGGAGCGCGTTGCAACCGGTGCGGCGGGCGCCGCGCAACGCACCTGTGACCAGCGTGGCCAGCAGGGCGGAGTCGGTGTCGTGGCCCATGGCATCGGTGATGGACAGGTGCAGCGTGTTTCGATCGAGCGTGTAGTCGTAGGTGTCGCCGCCGATGTCGTCGGCCGGGACCAGCCCTGCGGCGAGGGTGAATTGGGGGGCCTCGCAGCAGGAGGCCGAAGGGAGCAACTGGTGCTGGATCTCGGCGGCCAGGCTGGGCCGGGTGGTGCGCCTTCCCGCGTGGTACAGGTCGGTGAAGCGGCGGTCCGTGACGATGATGTAAGCCAGCGCATGGGCTGCGTCGTTGATCTGTCCGAGCACCGCGTCGTCGGCGTTCTGCAATGTCACCTCCAGTACGCCGATGCAGTCGCCGCGATTGGTCACCGGCGAGATCACGCGCCGCCCGCCCTGACCGTCCGGTTCCACGTGCTGGCGCTGGTTGCGGAGAACCGTGTCGTAGATGCTGTCCTGCAGATCGATCCGCTCCGCCGCGTCCGCCCTGTCACCGTCGGCAGGCGCGGTCAGGCGCAGCAGCCGCTGCCCCATGAGATCGACGAACAGGAACGACACACGCTCCGCCCCGAAGCGCTTGCGCAGGTCGTGCGCGATCACGCCGACGGACTCCCCGGGCGGCGCGGACTCCGCGGCGGCCAGAAGCTCGCCAAGTTCCAAATCTCTAGCGTGCATGGCAACCTCCCATCAGTTGTCGCCACTTATTCCCCGGGTTTCGCCGACCTCACCCCTACGTCCGTCACACCCGCCCGGCCACACTGTCCTTCCTGCCGGTCGTCTCCCGGCGCGGCGCGGAGGGCGCGCCCGCAGTCGTCCCCGTCGTGTTTCTCGACGTGAGCAAGCCGGCGCGAGGCCGGGTGAGGCCGGGTGAGGCCGGTCCGCCTACGCTCACGTACCAGGACGGCGAAACGCCCGTCACTCCGGCGTGTCACTCACCCAGGCAGTAGGCGGAAGATGCGGCAACCACAGAACGAACTCGGTGCCTTCCCGCGGGCGAGCCGGGCCCGCACCGAGCCGGCCGCCGCGGGGCTGCCCGCCGGTGGCGGCAGCCGCAGAGTGAAGGGGCTGCGCCGTGAGGAGGTTGCCGTACTCGCGGGGGTGAGCGCCGCCTACTACGCGCGCCTGGAACAGGGGCGCGAACGCCGCCCGTCGCCGCAGGTCGTCGACGCTGTGGGGCGGGCGACGCGGCTGACACCGGAACACGGCCCGCGCGTTCAAGGTCTTCGTCCTTCCCGGAACCGGCCGCATCGAGCTGACCTACCAGACCTTCGACGTCCACGACGCTCCCGGGCAGCAGCTCCTGGCCGGTGTTCCCCTGCCCGCAAGCCCGAGCGCCGAACCGATCGCGTCCCTTGCTGCGCCGGCCGCGCGAGACGCGGTCATCGCGTGACGTCCCAGCGGCGTGGCCACGGCGAGATGTCATGATCGCCACCTCCGCCCGGCTGCTGCGGCTGGTGTCCCTGCTGTCGAGCAGGCCCACCTGGTCCAACACGGAGCTGGCACGGCAACTGGACGTCACGGAACGCACGGTACGCCGGGACATCGACCGGCTGCGTGAGCTCGGCTACGGAGTGGAGTCCGTGCCGGGGCCGGGCGGCGGCTACCGCTTCGGCGCGGGCAACCGCATGCCGCCGTTGAGCCTGGACGACGACGAGGTCTTCGCCGTGGCCCTGGCGCTCAGGGAAGCCGCACACGGCGCGGCACTCGGCGCCGACCCGGCAGCACTGTCGGCCCTGCTGAAGCTCCGGCAGATCCTGCCCGCCCGGATGGCGAGGCGCCTGGCGGGCCTGGACGCCACCGTCGAACACACCCCGCGCTGCGAGACCCCGCGGGCGTCCGCAGACGTGCTGTTGCTGCTGGCCTCCGTCTGCCGGGCGTCCGAGCGCACCACGCTCACCTACCGCGACATGCACGGCACCACCACCGCCCGGTGCGTCGATCCGCACCGCCTGGTGTACACCGGCGTCCACTGGTACTTCGTGGCTCGCGACGTCGAACGCTCGGCCTGGCGGACGTTCCGCGTCGACAGGGTGGCCGGAGTCGAGTCCACCAGGGAAGTCGTCGACGTGCCGGACGCTCCGGACGCCGCGCAGCTGGTCTCCGACACCATCACCCGCACCGGGTACCCCTTCTTCGCCCGCGTCCGGCTTCCGCTGCCCTACGACGACGCGCGACGACTGGTGGCGCCCATCGTCGCCACCCACGAACCCGACGGGCCGGACGAGACGATCATCAGCATCGGCGGATCCGACCCTGACCAGCTCGCCGGATACCTCCTCAGCCTGCGCACACCGCTGGAAGTGCTGTCCCCCGCCTCCGTCCGTGAGGCCCTCCTCGCCCGTCTCGACGCCCTCTACCGTGGGAACGGAGCACCTCGGCCAGGTTCCGGCGAGCAGCCGTAACGGCCGGACGGGTACGGACACGGGACGGACAGAGACCAGGACCGAGGGTGTCCGCATCTGCTCCTAGCCTGGGTGAGAGGCACGGACCGCTGAGCGCGTCGCCGCTCCGGTCGGGCCTTCCCTCCGCATTCTCACCTTCTTCCGGGAGCGTCTCATGGCATCCACCCCTCGCCTGCTGGTCTACGGAGCCACCGGTTACACCGGAAAGCTCGTCGCGGAGCATGCCAGGCAGTCGGGCCTCGACGTCGTCGTGGCCGGCCGGAACCAGGAGCGCGTTGCCCTGCTCGGCAAGGAACTCGGCGTGGAGAGCCGCGCCTTCACGGTCGACGACCCTGAGCTCCTGCGTGCCGCACTCGACGACATCACCGTCGTCCTGAACGTCGCCGGCCCTTTCCGCCACACCGCACGCCCGCTGATGGACGCCTGCATCGACAAGGGTGTGCACTACCTCGACACCACCGCCGAATTCGACATCTTCGCCACCGCGCGTTCCCTGCACACCGAGGCCGCGGCCGCCGGGGTGATGATCATGTCGGGGGCCGGCTGGGACGTCGTACCCAGCGACTGTGTCGCAGCCCACGCCGTGGCGCGCGTCGCCGATCCCGTCAGCCTGCGTATCGCCCTCAAGCTCCTCAGCGCCACCCCTGAGGAGGCCGAGGGTCTGAACCTCTTCTCCCGCGGATCCATCGTCAGCGCCACCGAAGGCATCGGCGACCTGGGTGTGCTGGTCCGTAGCGAGGGGGACATCGTCTCCCTGCCCGAGCCCAGGGCCGCCTCGTTCGACTTCGGGGACGAGGGTCCGGAGGAGTGCGTGTCGGTGTCCATGGGCGACCTGATCACCAGTCACCTCGCCACCGGGGTCCCCTCGATCGAGGTGTACGTGCAGGTCGGCCAGCCGCTTCCCATCGACCTCGACCTCTCCGCTCTCCCCGACGGCCCGACAGCTGAGGAGCGGGAGGTGGGGCGCAGTAAGGTCCTTGCCGAGGTCACCGGCCGAGATGGTGGCGTGACCCGGTCCCTGATCGACACACCGACCGGCTACCGCTTCACCCAGCTGTCGTCCGTGGAGATCGCCCGCCGCGTACTGGCCGGTTCCTTCACCCCCGGCTTCCAGTCCCCTTCGTCCGCCTACGGCTCCGAACTGGCTCTGTCGATCGGGGATTCGCGGATCAAGGACCTTTAGAACACCCCTTCGTCGAGGCGAACGCCGGTATCGACGCCTGCCTCAAGAGGTGGCCACGCTCGACCACGACAGCGTGGACCGGCAGCTCACCACCGCGCTGCACCGTCTTGCGTGACGGGAGGAGACAGGATGCCGTTCGCCGACGAACTCATCAACCGCCACACCGTGCAGAGCCTCACGCGTGCGTGCCATCGGGGCCGCCGCTCCGGATGCCGGGCTCACGGCACTGCGCGCGGCATCCGCACAGTGCGTCCAGAGTCGTGGATGACACCGAGAATCCCCGGAAGGGAACCCAGATGAACGAGACGCCGACGCACCACGGCGAGACCGGACTCGAAGAGGCCGACGACCGGGCACTGAAGGTCCGAGCCCAGTACGAGCAGATCGAGCAGCGCGTACTGGGCAGGACCTGGACCCTGCCCGAGCTCGCGATCGGTTTCACCAACGACGCCGCCTATGTCGGGCGCCTGGTGCTCGCCGCCGAGCGCACCTGGGGCATCGACGGCGACGTGGACGCCGAACTGCGGCACAAGCTGGCCGAATGCCTGTGGTGGGTCTTCGTGCTGGCCGACCGGCTCGACGTCGACATGCCGGAGGCCTACGCGGCCACGATGGACCGCATCGGCGCCGGCCTGGAGCAGACCCTGGAGGGCATGCGGTCCTGAAGGCGGACAAGGGCTCGGCGCCGCCGACCGGCGCGGGAGCCGAGACGCCGCGGCGACGATGTCGGGACGGGCACTCCTGAGCGTTCTGCGGCAGCACCGTCACATGGCCTGGAGCATGTCCTGCACACGGCGCCGCAACGCCTCCCGTACGGTGTCGGGCGCAAGGACCTTCAAGGGGGTGGCCCGGCTGAGAAGGTAGCGGGCAAGGTCGTCAGCGTCGTAGCCGCCGATGTCGACGAGGGTGCTGTCGGGCCCGTCCGGGCGATGGACACCCATCGAGGTGGGGATGAGCCGCACTGCTTCGTCCACGGGCAGGGGCACACGAACCGTGGTGTAGAGCGGGTATGTGCCCGCCGGGATGGAGTCGCAGACCAGTTGTGCGGGGTCGGGCGGATCGGATATCTCCACGGCGCGTCCCGTGGTCCGGATCCGCAGGACCCGGTCGGCCCGGAAGGTGCGCCATGTCCCTCGTGCCACGTCCTGGGCCACGAAGTACCAGCGGCGCGCGGTGTGCACGAGGCGGTAGGGGTCGATCTCACGGATCGTCGTCCGGCCTTCCCTGTCGCGGTACGTCAGGGTGACGCGTTCGCTGCGGCGGCATGCGGCGGTCAGCTCGAGCAGCATGCCGGAGGCGATCTGCGGCTCCTCGATTCGCGGGGTGTGGACCAGGGCGGCATCCATGTCGGCCAATCGCCCGGCGATTTTGGACGGGAGGACCTGCCGCAGTTTCAGGAGGGCCGACAGCGCCGAGTGGTCGCCGCCGAGTACGCCGCCGAGTGCGGCTTCGCGAAGTCCGACCGTCACGGCGAGGGCCTCCTCGTCGTCGAGGATCAGAGGCGGGATGCGAGTACCGGCTTGGAGGCGGTAGCCGCCCCAGGGGCCGGGATCGGACTCGACCGCGTAGCCGATTTCCCGAAGTCTGGCCACGTCGCGCCTGACGGTGCGCTGGTCGACCTCCATTCTCTCGGCCAGTTCAGCGTTGGTCCACGAAGGGCGGGCGGACAGCAGGGAGACCAAGCGCAACAGGCGGGCAGAGGTACTGATCACCTGCGGAAGTCTGCCTCACGACCAGGACTGAACCTGTCCTGGATCAGCCGTAGCGTCTTCTCCATGACCACAGCACAGAACTCCGCACACGAACTCGGCCGTCCGCAGCACCGGATCTGGAGCGAGATGGAGCCGATGCCACTGGGTGACTTCGGTGACCGGATCATGATGTCGTAGCTGCAGGTCAGCCGCTCGGACGCCTCGATGTTCTCTTGGCGGGGAGCGGCCGAGCCAGGTGTGGCCGCAGCCGGCGTCATCAGTGTGCTTGCTGCAGGTCGAGGCTGTCGGTTGCCTTGTCGGAGCGGGTGGTGTGGTGGGTCTCGCGGGCGACGCTGACGGTGATGATGGTCAGGGCGCTCATGCAGGCGATGAAGATGACGACGCCGGTGATGCTGTGGTCGAACCAGAGCAGGAGGGCGGAGCAGAGCATGGGGGCGAGGCCGCCGGTGAGGACGGTGCCGATGTTGTTGGCGATGCCGAGGGCACTGAAACGGACGCTGGTGTCGAAGAGCTCAGCGAAGAAAGCGGGCTGGGAGCCGAGGATGGCGGACTGGCCGAGGCCGAGGGTGACGAACAGTGCGGCCCAGATCGCCCAGGTCTCACCGGTGTCGACGATACGGAAGAAGGGCCAGGCAGAGGCGAGCAGGAGAGCGGCGCCGATGATGGAGACCGGTCGGCGGCCGATGCGGTCGGACAGGGCGCCGAAGAGTGGGACGGTGAGCAGCTTGACGGCTGCGATGGCGGTGATGCCGCCGAGGAGCCCTGCGGTGGCGAGCCCACGGTCGTCGGCGTAGGTGATGGAGAAGGTGCCGTACACGTAGTAGCCGGCGTTCTCGGCTGCTCCGGCGCCGATGACGATGAGCATTTCCTTTGGGTAGCGGCGCCAGGCGGCCAGGCCGCGGCTTTCGGCGATCCGCCGGCGCAGGGGGCGGCGCGTGGGGGCGGGCTTCTCGAGGGTGACTTCGCGCTGGAAGTCGGCGGTTTCGGGCATGGCGCGGCGTACCCAGAGGCCGAACAGAGTCAGGGCGGCGCTCATGAGAAAGGGAATGCGCCAGCCCCAGGAGAGGAAGGCTTCTTCGGAGAGCAGGCCGGTGACGACAGCGAAGGCGCCGGTGGACAGCAGGGTGCCGGTTCCGGTGCCTATGGCGGGCAGTGAGGTGAGCAGGCCACGCCACTTGGGGGGTGCGTTCTCGAAGAGGATGATCAGCGCGCCGGTCTTCTCTCCGCCGGCGGCGAAGCCCTGGATGAAGCGCAGTGCGGTGAGCAGGATCGGTGCGGCGATGCCGATGTGGTCGTAGGTGGGCAGCAGGCCGATGCCCGTGGTTGCCACGCCCATGAGCAGGAGTGTGGCGACGAGGACACCCTTGCGTCCCTTGGTATCTCCCCGTTCGCCGAAGTAGGCGCCGCCCAGCGGACGTGCGAGGAAGCCGATGGCGAAGGTCCCGAAGGCGAGGATCGTGCCGACCAGTGGGCTGCTGCCGGGGAAGAACAGCTTGTTGAAGACGAGGCTGGCGGCGATGCCGTAGAGGGCGAAGTCGTACCACTCGACTGTCGTTCCGAAGATCGCGGCCAGGGCGACGCGCGGCTGGATGAGTGGTCGGTTCTTGGGACGTTGCGTGGGTGTGGTCACTGCGGCTCCTTCGCCACGAGTGAGTGCCACCTAGTGGTACTCACGTTCCGCTGCATGGTGCGGCGATGTTACGGAGGGCTTCATCTCCTGGCAATAGTCCGAAGCGCAAACCCTCGCGGTGCGGACTTCCGCGACAGGATCGCATACAAGCGGTACCACTGGATGGGACGCTTGTGCCATAGCGCGGTTCGGTGGTGTGATGGGAGCGCCACCACTCACCGGGCGTCTGCGGTGAGGTGCATCAGGAGGTGCAGCCCGTTGAACTCGAACGACACCCCGCCCCAGCCCGCGCTGCTGGAGGGCGTACGCGTCCTGGACCTCACCAACGTCCTGGCCGGTCCTTTCGCCGGATATCAGCTCGCCCTGCACGGCGCCGACGTCCTCAAGGTGGAGATGCCGGAGTCGGGCGACCTGGCACGCCAACTGGGCGCCGACCATGAGCTGAGTGAAAACCTGCTCGGCGCGTCGTTCCTGGCCCAGAACGCCGGCAAACGCTCCCTGACCCTGAATCTGAAAGATCCGCACGGCCGTGAGGCACTACTGCGTGCGGCCCGCGAGTACGACGTGCTGATCGAGAACTTCCGCCCGGGCGTCATGGACCGCCTGGGTGTGGGCTGGCAGACCCTGCGCCAGGAAAACCCCCGGCTCGTCTACTGCGCGATCTCCGGGTTCGGGCAGACGGGCCCGCTCCGTGCACGCCCCGCCTACGATCAGATCGTGCAGGGACTGTCCGGCATGATGAGTGTCACCGGCACCCCGGAAGTCAGCCCCTTGCGCGCCGGGTTCCCCGTTGCCGACACCCTCGGCGGAATGGCCGCCGCCTACGCCGTCGCCGCCGCTCTCGTGCGCCGCGAGCGCAGTGGAGCGGGCGCCTACCTGGACGTCTCGATGCTGGAGTCGGCGCTCACCGCGATGGGCTGGGTGACCTCCAACTACCTCATCACCGGGCGGCCGCCCCAGCCCATGGGTAACGAGAACTTCACCGCCGCCCCCTCGGGCACCTTCGCCACTGCCGACGGTCACCTGAACATCGCCGCCAACCGGCAGGAGCAGTTCACCACGCTGTGCCGGTTGATCGGCCGCGAGGACCTCATCGACGACGAACGGTTCGCCCAGCCCGCCGACCGCAAGACGTACCGGGACGAGCTGCGCCACGAGGTCGAGGAGGGGCTGCGTCTACGCACCGCGAAGGAGTGGGAAGAAGTCCTGTCCGACGCCGGTGTACCCGCAGCCCGGGTGCTGTCCGTTCCTGATGCGTTGGGCCTGGAGCAGCTGGCCGACCGGCATTTCGTGCGCACCCTGCCCTTCCCCGACGGGCGCTCCCGCCCCCTGCAGGTGCTGGGAAGCCCCTTCCAGGTCGATGGCGACGCCGTCGACGACACCACTCCACCCCCGATGCTCGGCGAGCACACCGACCAGGTCCTGACCGAACTCGGTTACAGCACAGCTGAAATCGCCGCGATGAAAGAGCGAGGCACCGTATGACCACCCCCGCCGACACACCGAACACCGAACCGCTGCCCGAGGTCAGCGACTGGTGGATGACCGCTGTCAGCCGCATCCGCCCCGACGAGATCCTGCTGCGTGGCTACCCGGTGGAACAGCTGATCGGCCAGGTGTCCTTTCCCGACATGATCTGGCTCATGGTCCGCGGCGACCTTCCCACCCGAGCGGAGTCCCAGCTCCTGCAATCCGCGCTCGTCGCCAGCGTGGACCACGGCCCCCAGGCCCCCTCCATCGCCGCCGCACGCATGGCCGCGACCTGCGGACTCGGCATCAACAACGTGATGGCCACCGGCGTGAACCTCCTCGGAGACGTCCACGGCGGCGCCGGCCAGCAATGCATGCAGGTCCTGGCCGACCTCACCCAGCAGGCCGGCCAGGAGGACGACCTCGACCAGGCCGCCGAGGACCTCGTCGCCGCCTACCGCGAACAGCGCCGCCACATCCCCGGATTCGGGCACCGTTTCCACTCGCACGACCCCCGCCGCGACCCGCTGCTCGACCAGGTCGCCCAGGCCGCCGAGAACGGTGACGTACCGGGCCGCGCCCTGCTGGCAGGCATCGCGTTGGAGCGCGCCCTGGCCAAGGGCCGCAGCCGCCCCGTCCCCATGAACATCGACGGAGCAACCGCCATCGTCTACAGCGAACTCGGCTTCGCACCTGAACTGGGCCGCGGCCTTTTCGTCCTCTCCCGCAGCGTCGGCATTCTTGCCCACGGCTGGGAGGAGAAGTCAGCCGGCGCCCGCATCAAGGGACCCATCCCGCGCCGACTGCTGCCGTCCTACGACGGACCCGCACCACGCGACCTCCTGCCCGAGGACACCGCCTGAGTTCCCGCTGGTCTTTTCGAGAACCGCCGACGCTCCGATCTGGGCGAAGCCGTATCAGCCGCGCGGTGGCGTGAGCCCGCCGGCCGCCGCCGTCCGGTAACCGTGATGCCTGCTCCGGCACGACGACACGGCTCAGACAGCGCTGCCCTCAAGGAACCGAAGCGCCGCCAACTGCCTCGCCGCCTCAGTCAGCACCGGAACACATGCCGCCACCCGCTCCGGCGTGAACCGGTTGCTCGGCCCGCCGAGTGCAAGCGCGGCCACGACCCAGCCGGCGTCGCTCACGACGGGGACAGCCACACCGGCCACCCCAGCCTCACGTTCCCCGTCACTGAACGCCCATCCCTGATCGCGTGCCGCACCTACTCGCGCGGCCAGCACCTGCTCGAATTCCGCTCCCCGCCCTGAGACTTCGGCCACCGTATGCACGAACTCCTGAGGACACCCGGCCAACAGCACATGCCCGGACGCGCCCGCACCCAGCGGCAGCTCCTCACCGATCCGCACGACATGGCGCAACTGCTGCGTCCCTTCGTGCTGCGCCACGCACACCCTTCCCAGCCCCTGCCGGACATAGATCCGGGACGACTCGCCACCCGACCGCACCGATACCTCACGCAGACAACTGACCGCCTCCGGCGGCAGGCGCCACGCTTCCTGCGCCAGCGCCGCCCAACGCAACAGCCCTGCACCCGGGACCAGACGCCCGTCCCCGCGGCTCCACAACAGACCTCGCTGCTCCAACGTCGCCACCAGCCGCACAACCGTCGATTTCGCCAGGCCGGACGCATCAACCAGTTCCCGCACCGTACGCGAACGGTGGGACTCATCGAACAAGGCGAGCAAATCCAAGGCACGCAGCACACTGCGCACGCCGTCCGTGCCCTCGCCGGCTGCCTTCTGCATGAACTGCCTTCCTCTGCTGATGCGACCGGCGCATGCGACCTCTCGTCGGCCACGTGCGCAGACTTGGGTACCCGCCACGGAGAACCATCTGGCGAAGGCACAGTACTGCCAGATGGCACTAGTTCTGCAACGGCCTCGACGCCGGATGCCGCCTCCGCTGACACCCGGCTGTGGGGGCTGGCGCGCAGCGCCAAGAGGCTGTTGCGGGGTGCTGACGACTCGCCCATCCTGCAGCCGTAGCTTCATGGGTGTCGGTCAGCAGGCGGCGCCGGCCCACTCGGTCGGCGCCCGCCCGCCCGCCCGTCTGCGGCACCTGGCCGCATCCTGTGCCCCCGGTCCCGGTGCCGCATCAGGTCGCCGACGGTACGGGAGTGACGTGGCCACTCGCCGGAGCGTTCCTCGTGGGTGTGGGCCTTTTCGCGGACAGGGGGCTTGTCACGGGTGGTCGGCGTGAGCTGTCAATCGCCGTCATCACCGGGCCCCTCCTCGGTGACTCCCCTCTTGTCACGCGAGTAGGGCACGATCTGCACCGGGCAGTGGGAATGGTGCAGCAGCGCGTGAACGACATGGCCGAGTCCCAGGACGGAGACACCTCGCCGCTCGTGGCTCCCCATCACCAGGAGGCCCGCCTCCAGGCTCGCCTCGACGAGTGCGGACGCCGCGGACCGCGCCGTGACCACCTGGGTCTGCACGATGAGACCGGGATGGTCCTCGCGGATTCGGGAGGCCAGGTCTGCCAGCAGCCGTTCGCCGGGAGCCGCGAGCCGTCCGGCCTCCTCAGGCGTGGCCCGGCGGTTGCCGTACCGGGAGAGCAGGTTCCGGACGTTCAGCAGACGCAGGGGACCCCTGCGGGCCTGGGCCTCCCGTGCGGCCCGCACCAGCCATACGGCGTCCTGCTCGTCCCGTACCGCCGCTGTGACCGGCGAGCCGACCTTCGCCTCGGCCTCACCACGCACCACGATGACGGGTGCGGGGCTGCCGACGACCGCTTCGAGACCGACCGATCCGAGCAGGAGGGGTCCGAACCCGCCGCTGCCCCTGCTGCCGACGACGATGGTGTCGCCCGGCCGGGCAGCCGCGTGGAGCGCGGAAACCGGGCTCCTGCGGCTCAGCTTGAGGGTGAGGTCGAGCTCGGGGAAACGGTGCTGTACCTCCTGCGCGACTTCCGCCAGCACGGCGTTGCCGTGGTCCCGGACGTGCTCGGACGTCTCGAACGACGCGAATCGTTCCAGGCGGTCCAGGTTCGTGGCGTGTACGAGATGCAGGCCGCGGTGGTCCCGGGCTGCCCCGGCCGCACCCCAGAGGGCGGCGGCCCGGGCGTGCTCCGAACCGTCCACCCCCACAACGGTCCTCGAACTTTCCGTGGTGCCGGACGTGTCGGTACGCATCACCGCTCCTCGCGCCGTGCGGCTGTCCCCACTCCCACTCTCATGCTGTCACTGCCGGACGCGATGCGGCCACTGCGAGGAGGGTCTCCAGGGGTCGAAGGCCCTGCCCGGTGGACGAACGGCCGAGCCGACAGGGGCAGTGGCGTGGCACCCGCTTCCCGGACGGACGAGCCCGAGGTGGGGGGCGGGAACGGTTGACGGGAGGGAAAACGCGGGCCGGAGTTGAGGCGCTGGCAGCACATCCGCAGTCCGTGTTCGGTCGGTATGCCTGCAAGAAATGTCGTAGCGGAGTCTCTGGGGTTATCGGAACGTGCGACCACCGAAGTGACGGCGGTAGGTCAGCGAGTGGAGGACGGCCCGTGCGCGGCCGTACCCTGCTCGCCGCCGCCGGACCGGCCAATTGTCCGCGAGCTCGCGGCCGCCCCTCAGAGCATGTCCGAGGCCGCCCGGCCAGAGGACGGCCAGGCAGCCGAGGAGGCCGACGGCCTCCAGCTTCTGCCCGCTGGTGCCCGGTGCAGGGGCCAGGATCCCGAGGGCGAATCCGGAACCCCAGCTCCTCCGGGGACAGGCCGGGCAGCGCGCCCTCGAAGGCCGCCAGATACCGGTCGCGGACTGTGTCCTGGGCCGGTCCCGTCCCGTCCAGCTTCGCGCCTCGTCGGCCGGGTCGCTGAGGATCGTCATGATCAGCCGGGACGTCCGAGCGCCCCCTCGTCGCCTTGCGGGGCCGGCCGAACAGCTCGGCGCCTTCACCACAGCCCTGTAGACGTCAGGCGCCTCGCCCCAGGGCGAGGCATCGGCCACCGTCAGTGCGCAGGGGCGGCGGGCCGGCAGCAGGCGTGCCACGCAGTTCACGCCGCCGCTTGATGGACAGGATGATTACGTCATCAAGGAGTCGCGCGCAGCGCGGGCGCGGCGGTAGTGGCTGACCAGCGAGGCGTCGTCGGCGGCCGAGCCGGCCCAGGCGTCGAATGTTGCCCGCAGAGTGGCGGCGACGATCTCGGTGAGAAGGCGCGTTTCGAGTGTTCTCGGTACGACGCCCGCATCGTGGCCGTCGAGTACGGCCAGATAGTCCTCACTCGCCGCCACCTGGGCACGAAGCCGGCCATCGTTCAGCATGAGGGTGCGGGCACGTTTGAGGCGAGCGATGAAATCCGCGCTCGAGGTGGTCAGCGCGGCCAGTGAAGCGGCGACCGATTCCTCGATGTCGGAAAGCGACGCACCCGCGACGAGGTCGGCTCGAAGTCCGTCGCCCAGGACCTGTGACACATGACGTGCCGAGTACAGGACGGTGTCGGCCTTGGTCGGAAAGTAGCGGAACGCGGTACGGATGGACACGCCCGCACGGGCGGCGATCTGCTCCATGGTCGTGCCGGCGAAGCCCTGCGACTCGAAGGCGTCGAGGGCGGCCCCCTCGATCTCCCGCTGCGTCAGAGCGCGACGACGCGCTCGAAGCCCGCCCGGCTCCTGGCCTTCACTCACCCGCACGTCGGACACGCATGCAGCATAAAGTATTCGGCGTTTTGGCATGGACTGCCAACGTGCCTTACCGTGCCTACGTGCATGCGCATGCGCATTCCGACCCGGCCCCCACCTTCCGGTACGCCAACGGTCGGCCAGCTTTTCCACGGCCCTGAGGGCGGGCTGTCGAAGCCGTCCGTCAAGCCCTTCTCGCCGTGTCCTCGGACGGCTCCGACGCGATCTCCTTAGCCGCGACGCCGACGACACCTCGGTCCGCGCCGTGGTCGACTTCTACGGTCCCGCCGACCTCACCCAGCTCCACACCGGCACCGGCACCGGCACCCCGAGCACCGCGGTCAAGGCGTCCCTGCGGCAGTACCTCGGTGGCACCCCGGACACGGAGCCCGACCGCTACCGCTCGCTGAGCCCGTCACCTGCATCGACTCCGAGTCCCCACCGACCCTCGTCGTCCAGGGCCTTCACGACACCGGTGTCCAGCCGGCGGCGAGCACTGGTCTCGCCGACCGGCTCGATGACGCGGGAGTACCCAACGAGATGCTGCTCCTCCCCGACACGGAGCATGCGTTCGACGGCTACTTCGGCGGCTTCGCCAACCAGATCGCACCGGCGCGGATCAGTCGCTTCCTGCAGAAGTACCTGACCGACTGAGCCCTGCCCAAGAGCCTGCGCCACGCCTACCAGCGCGAATGCTCTGGCTACCCGGCCGTGGATCAAGCCCACCTACCGATCAGGCGTGGCGCGTCCGGATTTGAGAGAAGTCCCGGCCTTGGAACACCGGGCCGTTCTGGGTGCCGCCGCTGATGGTGTTGTTGACTTCGCCTCCGCCCGAGGAGGTGGCCTGCGCCCGCTGCCACCACTCATCGAGTAGTACGCGGAACTCTCCGTCCAGAGCCGCACGCACGCCGAGGGCGGTTGCCAGTGCCTGCGCGCGCATCGGGTCGGCAGGGTCTCCTTCCAGCGCTGCGACTTCCAGTTCGCCGGAGCTGACCTGGGGCGTCCTGTCGTCTCGCGTTCCCTGTGTTTCGGCTCGCCGGAACGGGCGCTGTACCAGCGTGGTGAGTCCTTGCCACACCTGACGTCCGGCTTCGCCGCCGAGACCGCCGGCCAGCGCGGCGAGGGTCGCTGCGGTGATCGGGTCCATGCTGGAACTCCCTCGTTCGGTGACGGATCCCACTTTAAGTCGGCTTCGCAGCCCCCCGAAGCGGTTCCGGCATAGCCGCTGCCTCGACTTCTGCTCCGGTCCCTCTTCCGGGCCTCCGGCGAGGGCGGCAGGGGGCGCGACTCGGCGATGTCCTCCATCACGGCGGAGGAGTGCCCGGAGTGCCGGAAGGGGCTCGAAGAGCGGGTCGCGCGGGGCCGGAGGGGGCCGGAAGGAATGGTGAGAGAAACAGAGCCGTGGAGGAACGGTGCAGTTTCTGAGGTTCCTTCAGTCGCATGGGAGCAGGCCGCCGTACCGTGCGAAGTATGGTCGTCAGCTTACCGACTGCCCCCTTACGGTGGCGCATCACCCGCGTGGTCACGGCAGTGGCCGTCGTGGGAAGCACTGGTCTGTTCGGAGCCGGGTCCGCTGGAGCGGGCCCGGCTCCGCTCTCTCTGCGCTACACCTGCCCGTTCCCGTTGATCGACGACCAGCCGATGACGGCGTCGGTCGTGTGGAACGCCTCGGACACACATGTGGTGGGCAAGGCCACCCCACGGATGCCGATCGGCACGACGGCGACGGTCGGCGCCGACGTCACCCGTGCGCTCCGGTTGGCCGGCGCACGTACCGTCGAGGGCACGGCGGAGGTGCACGCCGTCGTGGCCGCACCGGAGGGCGACCGGCGGGTCACGGTGCAGCTCAAGGTGCCCAGGGCGGCCGTGCCGGAGTCCGGCCCACTGACCGTCCCGGCGAACGGGACCATCCCCTCGCTCACCTTCCACCGGCCGGGACCGGCGAAGATCGTCGTGGGCGCGATCGATCTGCGTCTCACGCCACGGGACGGGGACGGCGACGAGACGTGGGCGGGCAAGGTCGACACGTCGTGCGACCTGAACGACGGGCAGGACGGGGTGCTCGCGACGTTCACGGTCGTACGTCCGCCGGCGCGTCCGAGCCCGACCGCGACGGGGACGCCGAAGGAGCCGACCGAGTCGGATGGGCCGGGCACGCCGCGGAAGTCGAGGCCACCAGGGGCCTCCGGGCCGCCGGGGGCCTCCGGGCCGCCGGGAACGGCCGATCCCAGCGCCTCGGGGCCCGCCTCCGGCTCGGCCTCGGCCTCAGCTTCGACCAGGGTCCGAGCCCCCTCGGGCTCCCCCAGCGGTACGGCGTCGGCTTCGCGCTCCGGCGCCCCGGACATCACCTCCCCGGGCGCCTCCGCGACCGGTGGCACGGACTTCGCGGCGCCGCTGCGGGCGGTCGCGGCGTTCCTGGTGGTGTGCGCGGCGGCGATCGGGGCCGGCTGGTGGGGCAGGCGGCGGCGTCGAGCGGAGGGCCAGGATGACTGATGTGTCCCCCGACCGCGACAAGCGTGCCGACGGCACGGTCAACAACGAGATCAGCGGGGGTACCTTCACCGGGTCGGTGACCCAGGTCGGCACGCAGAACATCCACACGAACGTCTACGGCTCACCGGTCCGGTCGCCCGAGGCCGAACTCGCAGACCAGGTCAAGTACCGCTGGCAACCCGAACTGGCCCAGCGCGGACTGGTGGGAAGGAAACGGCTGCCCGTGCGCTGGACGACGGCGCGCGACTCCCTGATGGACCACTGGGAGAACATCTGCGAGGTCCCGCTCGGGCAGAAGGCCGTTCCCCTGGTCCTGGACGGAAATCTGCGTGAGACCGCTACGATCGCCGCGGTCTACCGGACCGTCCCCACCCGCCGCCTCGTGGTGCTGGGCGAAGCCGGCTCGGGGAAGAGCAGTCTGAGTCTGCTGCTCGTACTGGAGCTCCTCAACAACCCCTGGCCTGATGAACCCGTTCCGAAGATCTTCAGCCTGGGATCGTGGAATCCCAAGGAACCGCTGGAGGAGTGGCTGAGCGGCCTGCTGATACGTGACCATCCGAACCTGGCGAGGCCCACCGCCGACGGGAGGACGCTCGCCGCCGAGCTGGTCAACAGGCAGCGCGTCCTGCCCGTACTGGACGGTTTCGACGAGATCGCCAAAGGGCTTCGGGCGAAGGCGCTGAAGCGACTCTCCCGCAGCGACATGCCGTTGATCCTGACGAGTCGCACCGGTCAGTACACCTCCGCGATGGAGGGGACCCTGGGGCTGGAGCGTGCAGCAGCGATCAGGCTCACCGCTCTCGCCCCGGAAGACCTGGCGGAGGGGCTGGAATCCGGCAGCGCCAAGGTCGTCACGCCCGAGTGGAAGAACGTACTGGCCAGGCTGAACGACCCGGCCGATGCTCGGGCCACCAGAGACCTCCGCAGGGTGCTGACCACGCCGCTGATGGTCGCCCTCGCCCGTGACATCTATCGCGAGCGGGCAGGCGGGAAAGACAGGAGCAGGCCCGAGGGTGCGAGACGCAGCCCGAACGAACTGCTCCGAAAGGATCGGTTCAGCACCCCGGAAAGCATCGAGGAGCACCTGCTGAGCAACTTCGTCCCGTCGGTTTACGAGGACGACCGGATCTCTCAGAAGAAGGGAGCCTCCGGTGGCACCGCGCCAGGCCGGAAGTGGGACCCGGAACGGGCCGAGCACTGGCTCGGGTACCTCGCCGAGCATCTGAACGGCAGGCCCGACCTGACCTGGTGGGAGCTCGGCACGTCGATGAGTCTCCGGGCGCGCACCGCTGTGATCGCTTTCCTGGCGGGGCTGGCCTTCGCGGTCACCACCGCGATCGGGAACATTCCCGTGAACCTGGTCGCCACCTCGTACGAACTCGGGTTCGCGATCCGGCGTGGTCTGGTCGTGGGGCTGATGCACGGGCTCGTGTGGGGGCTGGCGCTCGGCTACGTCTACTGGCGTGCGGACGGCGCCGATCTGCTGAAGCCGCGTCCCGTACGGGCCCGGCTGTTCACTCGCGACCGGCAGCCGGACAAGGGGTTCTCGCACAAGGTCGTGCTGGGCAGTCTGCTCGGATTCGGGATCGCGCTCGCCATCGTGCTCATGGACCGGCTTCTCCTGCCGCCGCTCGGCCTCGACGACGGACTCGGGGGCGGGCTCGTGGCCGCGGCCCAGTTCCCGCTCACGGTCGGGCTCTCGGCCGGGATCGCGATGGCGCTGATGGCCTGGCTGGAAACCCCCATCAAGTGGAAGAAGTCCCCCAGCTGCGCCGACCTGTTGCGGGAGAACCGTGCGAACGTGATCTCCCATCTCCTCGGCTGGGCCCTTGTGTGCGGACTCGTCGCGGGGCTGGGGGCCACGTTCACCGAAACTCCTCTCCGTAGCCTCCAGCTCGGGCTCGTCTTCGGCATCGAGGGCGCGTTCGGCGCCGGGCTCGGCTACGGGCTGTGTCTGACGGCGTGGGGCCAGTGGGTGGCGCTGGCCCGTATCTGGCTGCCGTTGACGCGCCGGCTGCCCTGGCGGCTGGTCGCGTTCCTGGAGGACGCCTGCGACCGCGACGTACTGCGCCGGGCGGGCGCGGTGTACCAGTTCCGCCATGCCCGGCTCCAGGACCACCTGCGGGTACGCCGGGACCTCAGCCGTCGAGCGGGCCCCCGCTGACGCTGATGCGCTCGTCGGTGACCCACCGCGCCCCCGTCCGGGTGGGGCGCCGATGGCCGGCTCAGGTCGTCAGCGACTGGGTGACTGACGCATCCAGTCGGGCAAGAGGGAGTGCGTGCGGACGGAAATCTCCTCCGGGTCGCAGTCGGTGTTCCCCTCGACCGCGGCTGAGAAGACCCCGTGTACACCGGAGGCCGTGTAGACGTCTTCGACCGAGTTGTTCGCGCCGGACTCCCGCTCGTCGACACCGAGGTCGCGCCGAAGCCTGCGGAGCTGTTCGAGGAGGAGGTCGCCGATGCCCGGTACCCGCCGCCGGTCGCCGCCGACGGCGGGAGGGGTTTTACGGCGCGGCAGGGGTTCGGTTCCGGTGCTGTGCGCCCCGATGATCTCGGTGAGCTGCTACGTCTCGCACGCTAACGGACGCCCCGTCCGTTTGATCTCATCCTCATGGCCGACAAGGGGATCCACACCAGATCGACCGACACCCAGGTCATGGCCTCCCGACGCTTCGCAGGGTTGGCGATCCAGGCGTCCGAAGCCTGTCCTCAGCACGCACCACTGCCACCAGCGGCACGACTGGTATCCGCAGCACCGGACAGCGCCTGACCGGAAAGACGATGGGAGTCCTGGGGCGACTCTTGCTCCGTTCCGTTCCTCCCCTGGGTGGCGCGTTTCCCGGCGCGACCGGCACGGGCTCGAAACGCGTACCGGTCGGGTGCGGCGAGTGGTGCCAGGCAATCGGGGGCGGCGGCACCGGCCAGGAGCGCCGCCGCCCGTCGCGGCGGTCAGGCAGAGCCGAGGCGTCCGGGCTTACTGGGCACGGCAGGTCCTGAGGTAGCTGAGGAACGATGCCTGCAGCCCAGTCACGTGCGTTTCGTGCATGAGCGCGCTGGTGACGGATCCGCTGCGTGAGGTGAGGCGGTGAAGGAACGTGGCCGCGTTCTTCGCGAGATTCTGGTAGACCGCTATGTCTCCGAGGATCTCTCGGTCGTTGAAGGTCACGTGAAGCTTGGTAGCAGGCAGGGTGTCACCCATTGCTCGAAGACGAGCGAAGACCTGACTGTCCGCATTGACGATGCCGGGGCTGCCCGCGCCGATGCTCTCGAAGAAGGTGCTACGGGTGAGCCAGGCGTAGAGACTGAAGAGTCCGCCGTAGGAATAGCCGAAGAGGCCGTGACCGCTCGGGGCTGTGCCGTAGTCGCGTTCGATCCGCGGGTGTAGGTCGTCGGTGAGGAAGTTCAGGAACATGTCCCCGCGGCTGTCGCTCAATTCAGCGAGGTAGGCGTCGGCTTGCTCGCGAGTCATCGTGCCCGTTTCGACCCCCATCTCCACCGCGTCGATGTACTCCTTCGCGATGGGTTCGCCGGGGGGCACGAGGTCGCGGTTGCGCAACCGCTCCCAGTGCTCTGCTTCCTCGCCCGCGTAACCCACGCTGACTTGGACGTAGGGCTGAATCGACTGCATGGGGTCCAGTTGCGTGACGATGAGTGGGGCGGTCATGCCCACCGCCCAGTTGCCGTCGAGCACGTACACGACAGGCGCTTGCGCCGTGGCAGGGTCGTAGCGCGGTGGCGTGGTGACCCAGACGCCGTAGTCGTGCCCACCGCTGGAGCGCATCTCGAAGTAGTCGGTGTGGGCGAGGCAGCCCTGCCACATGGTGCTCATCTGAGGTCCTTCGGTCGGAGAACAGTTCTGGGTCTTCGAGCGGGTTGCCGTTCCGAAGAACGAGGTCTGCCTGCGCGCCGGGAGTGATGACACCCACCTGGCCGGACAGGCCGAGGAGCTCGGCGTTGGTCCGGGTCGCCGCCCTTTCGTGATCGCGGTGACGACACCGCCGTCAATCCCTCGGTATCGAGGCGCTCGCCGTGCGCGCTGGAGGCACCGCGTTGGGTGATGCGGCCGTTCTCGACAGTGATGTCGACGTTGCCGGGATCGGCGCCCCGATCCGTCGATGACCGCCGCGCCGACTACATGAGCAGGCCCCATAGCCGATCCTCCGTCGTTGCGAGCTGACTGCGACCATGTGCGAGCAACACGGAACCGCCCATCTTTCTTTTCCAATGGATAAACTGCGGGAGTGATCCTGTCAACTTCGGAACGCAAGGGCAGCGCACGCGAGCGACTCCTGGCACGGCTTCTTGACGCCTTCGGCGAGGCCCTTCCCCCGCCGGAGATGTCGCTCCGTGAGATCGCCGCCCGGATCGAGACCAGCCACGCCCTGTTGCGATACCACTTCGGGTCACACCCGGGCGTCTTGGCCGCCATGCTCAGGGCGCAGCGATCCCGTGACAACGAGGCACTTCTGGAGGCCGCCCAGCAGGGCACCTTCGACGACTTCGTCATGGCGATCTGGCGTACGTACACCCTGCCGGGGCGGCTGTCGCGTGCCCGCGGTTTCTTCTACGTCGTCGGACTGGCCGCGTACGGCCCCGAGGACTTCCGTGAGTTCATCGAGTCGATCGGCGACCTGACCGTGATGCTGTCCTCACTCGCGGAACGCGAAGGGCTCGACACCAAGGAAGCGCGGGATGTGGCCACCGTCACCATTGCCGCGATTCGCGGCCTCCTCTTGCAGGAAGTCCTGACTCCCGGAACCCGCCCGGAGGACGCGGTCACCTTGATCCTGCGCATGCGAGAGGGCTGATCCGTTCCACGATCACGTCCGGAGCGTCAACACTCCGGCTGTAGATCGTGATCTTCATGTTCGGGATGCGGCTTGTCGGCGGTAACGACTGGTCCTTGATCGTGCCTGGTGGCGCCGCCAGTCGGACCACTCGAGCCGGTGGGCGCGGCTGGGCGGCGCGTCCGACTCGGTGCCAGCGGCCCCGGCCGGCCCGGTCCCTTCGGTATCCGGCCCACCGATGGCCGCCAGGAGGACCAGAAGCGCGAGCTCATGATGACGTGTACCACGGCACAGTCCGGGGCTTCGCTCACCTTTCGGGGAAGTACGGCGTGCATAGACTGACTCCGGTCCGGCCGGCCCGCAGTCCGGAGCAGTGGTTGCCGGACACACAGGGGGAGGCGTAGCGCCGTGGAGCCACTTCGAGAAGACGACCCGAAGTCGATCGGGGGCTTCGCGCTCGTGTGCCGGATCGGGGCCGGCGGTATGGGCCAGGTGTTTCTCGGCGAATCCGCAGCCGGTCATCAGGCCGCCGTCAAGGTCATCAAGCCCTCCGTCCTCGACGAGGACACCCGCGTGCGCTTCCTGTCCGAAGTGGACAGCCTGCGCACCGTGTACGGGCCGTTCGTCGCTGCCTTCGTGGGGGCTGACGCGGACGCCGACCAGCCGTGGCTCGCGGTCGAGTACGTCCCCGGACCGGATCTGCGCACCCTTGTCGCCGGGAGCGGTCCTCTCCCGCTCGTCGAGACCGCCAGTCTCGGGGCGCTGCTGGCCGAGGGCCTCGGCACGGTCCATGACGCGGGGCTGCTCCACCGTGACCTGAAGCCGCAGAACATCCTGCTGTCCGAATACGGCCCCAAAGTGATCGACTTCGGCCTCGCCGTACTCGCCGAGCGCCGCACCATGCTGACGGCGACCGGCTTCGTCGTCGGCAGCGTGTTGTGCATGCCGCCGGAGCAAGCCCGGGGTGAGCACCAGTTGGGCAGGCCGGCCGATGTGTACGCGCTGGGCGCGGTGCTGCTGTTCGCCGCGACCGGGCACTACCCGTACGAGGGGCCGAGCTGGCAGGCCGTCGCGCTGAAGATCGAAGACCCCGCGACGCCGCCCGACATGACCGGCCTGCCCCCGGAACTGGAGGGCCTGGTCGCGGACATGCTGGCCCTGGACCCCGCGGCCCGGCCGACGCTGCCGGACGTCATCGGGAGGCTGGTGCGGGTCATCCGCGGTCAGAGCCTGACCGCCCTCCAGGCCAAGCGCCGGCTCACCGACCTGACCCCCGAGATCGTCGTGCCGCAGCTGCCCCCACCCGTTGCCGGACCTGGCGACGCCGAACCGGGCTACACACCCACTGTCATCGACGTGACGGCGGCCGAGGAAGACGAGGAGACGGGCGAACCGGTACCGGCCGGGGCCGACGGGCCCGGGACCGGCGCCGAGCCCGGCGAGGAACCCTCGGACGCGGTCCCCGCCGCACGGTCCGCGGCGTCCCCCGCGCCTGGCGGAACCCCGTCCCGGAGCCGCCGGGCCACCGAGGCCCGGCCCGCCGTACCCCTGCGGATCGCCGAGCGGCTCAGGGCCTCCTACGCCCGGGAGGCACGCTTCTGAGCTGTGGCGCCGCCCCTTTCACGACCGGGCACGACCGTCCGTTCCGCCGTGACAGACTTGACGCCGCTGGGCCGCAGGGCGCACGGGACGACGGAGGGGCCGAGGGTGACCGACCAGGGTGCGCAGCAGGGGGAGACCCGGTTCCCGCCGGGGGCGCAGATCCTCGTACGCGACGAGGAGTGGCTGGTCCGTAACGCCGCCCCGACCGATCACGACGGTGAGCGGATCGACGCGGTCGGCGTCTCGGAATTCGTCCGCGACGAGGAAGCCGTCTTCTTCAGCGGGATCGACCGCGTGGAGCTGCTCGACCCGGAGAAGACCCGCCTGGTCCCCGACGCGTCCTCGTACTTCCGGCGCAGCCGTCTCTTCCTCGAAGCGATCCTGCGCAAGACGCCGCTGCCCCAGTCCGAGCGTGGGCTCGCCCTGGCGGACCGTTTCCTGCTCGACCCGCTCGTCTACCAGCAGCGCCCCGCCGAGCTCGCCCTGTCCATGCGCAACCTCCGGCCCCGGGTCCTGATCGCCGACGTCGTGGGTCTCGGCAAGACGCTGGAGATCGGCCTGACCCTCGCGGAGCTCATCCGGAGGGGCCGGGGCGAGCGCATCCTGATCGTGACCCCGCAGAGCATCCTGGAACAGTTCCAGCACGAGCTGTGGACCCGCTTCTCGATCCCGCTCGTGCGGCTCGACTCCCTCGGCATCCAGCGCATCCAGCGCGAGATCCCGGCCGGACGGAACCCGTTCACGCACTACAAGCGAGTGATCATCTCCGTCGACACGCTGAAGAGCATCGGCCAGTACAGGCATCACCTGGAGCGCATCCGCTGGGACGCCGTCGTCATCGACGAGTCGCACAACCTGATCAACCCCGGCAGCCAGCGGCGCGCCCTCGCGGAGATCCTCGCCCCGCGCACGGACGCCCTGCTGCTCGCCAGCGCCACCCCGCACAACGGGGACAAGCGCTCCTTCGCCGACCTGATCTCGCTCCTCGACCCGGCCGCCATCGCCGACTCCGACCACTACGACCCGGCGGAGGACCTCGGCCACCTCTACATCCGGCGGACCAAGGTCAGCCCCGAGGTCCGGGACGAGATGGGCACCGAGTGGCCCGACCGTGGCCCCACCGTCTCCCTCCACTGCGCCGCCGGTGAGGCGGAGGAGCGGATCTTCGCCGAGCTCGCCGAGCACTGGCTCCCCGTGCCACAGACGAGTACGGAATTCGGCACGGCCGGCCAGGACCGCACCTCGGTCGCCACCGAGCAGCTCTTCGCCTACAACCTGCTCAAGACGTTCCTGTCCTCGCACGTCGCTCTCGGCGAGACGGTCGGCAACCGTGTCGCCACGCTCGGCGAGCGGGTCCGCAGAGCCGAGGAGAAGGGGCTGCGGCCCGACCCGGCCATCGCCCCGGAGCAGGCGGCCCTCGCCCGGCTGCGGGAGATCGTCGCGGGCATGGGCGACGGCACCGCGCCCGGCGACTCCGCCAAACTCGACGCCCTCGTGGAGCAGTTGAAGGACATCGGCGTGGGCCCTCGGTCCGCGACCCGGGCCGTGGTCTTCTCCGAACGCGTCCGTACGCTCACCTGGCTCGCCGAGGTCGTTCCGGCCCGCCTGGGGTTCCCGGCCGGGGCCGACGGCACGGCGAAGGCCGTCACCGTCATGCACGGCGGCCTCAGCGACGACGAACAGGCCAAGGTCCTGGAGGCGTTCGGCCTGGCCGACAACCCGGTCCGGCTGCTGTTCACCGGCGACGTCGCCTCCGAGGGCGTCAACCTGCACCGCCAGTGCCACCACCTGATCCACTACGACATCCCGTGGTCGCTGATCCGCATCGAGCAGCGGAACGGCCGTATCGACCGGTACGGCCAGAAGCACGAGCCCCAGTTCCGCGCCCTGATCCTCACGTCCGCGATCCCCGGTGCCAAGGACGACCGCACGGTCGCCGAAAAGCTCCTCCTCCGCGAGGAGGAGGCGCACAAGCTGGACGGTACGGCCGAGGCCGTGTCCGGTCTCTACCGGGCCGAGGAGGAGGAGCGCCGGCTCATCAGGGAGCTGGTCCGCGGCGGCACGGTCGAGGACTTCCTGGAGTCCGCCCCGGCCGAGGACACCGCCCTCGCCGACCTCTTCGGCCAGGTGGGCACGATCACCGAGCAGGAACTGCCCGCACGCGCCGAGCTGATCTCCCTCTTCGAGGGGGACACGGCCGACTTCGTCGACACCGCTCTCGACGAGGTCTACGAGGACCGCGCGGAGGACCTGATCGGCCTGGCGTCCGGCACCGACGCCAAGGGCGGCGCGTACTTCTCGCTCTCCCCGGCCCTGGCCCCCGACCTGCTCCACCGCCTCAAGGCCCTGCCGCCCTCCTACCTCAAGGAGCAGCGCGTCGCGGAGCGGATGCTGGTCACCTTCGACCGGACCCTCGCGCAGCGCAAGCTCACCGAGGCCAGGGAGAGCAGCGGCACCATGTGGCCGGAGGTGTCCTTCCTCACCGACATCCACCCGGTGGTGGAGTGGCTGACGGACAAGGTCCTCGTCGAGTTCGGCCGGCAGGAGGCCCCGGTGATCACCACGCCTCACGTCGAGGGGCCCGTGTTCCTCGTCCAGGGCATCCACTCCAACGCTCTCGGCCGCCCCACCGTGGTGCGGTGGATGGCTGTGACCGGGCTCGGCGCCGAGGGCGCCGGGACACCCGAGGTGCGCCCCATGGCGGACGCGCTGCGCGACGCGAAGGTCGGCCCGAGGCTCGCGCGCACCGGCGGGCCGCGCGACCCGGACAGGCTCCAGGTCCTCGTGCCGGCCGCCGTCGCCGCCGCCCGCGCGCACCTGGAGACGGGAAGGGCCGCCTGGGAGGAGCAGATCAGCGAGCCGCTCGCCGCCTACCGCGACCATGTCGCCCAGTGGCGTACGGACTCCCTGCTGCCCGGCATCACCGACCGCCGCGAACGTCTCGTCGAGGAGACCGCCGACGAACTGGCCCGGCTGCTCGACCAGTTGCACACCACCGGCCGTCCGCTGCTGCGCGTCCTGGCCGTCCTCGACCGACCCGGCGACCCGGACGCCCCCGGCGCCGGGGACGACGCGGACCCGACGGCCGGGCCGTTCACTTCCGATCCTCACCCGTCCGACGCCCAGGCGGAGAACTGACGTGACGTACGACTCGCTGGTCAACCACGGCGACTACCTCTCGGCCCACTACCTCGCCGAAGTCCTCCCCAAGGACCTCAAGGCCAAGGACGGCCTCCTCGCGCGCTGGGCCGCTTTCGAGGAGGAGGAGCGCCGCCGCCACGCCGACGCCGTCGCCGAGGCGAAGCGCCAGGGTCTCGACCTCGCGTCCGTACCCCCGCGCGCCCGCACCCCCCGTGAGGGCCTGCGCGCGCTGCGCGGCCCCTACTTCGCGGGCCGCGCAGCCCTCGCCGAGGACGCGGAAGCGCTCGCCGACCCCGACGCACCCGAGCCCGAGGGCCGGCAGAAGCGGGTCACCGAAGTCCACCTGGACACCCTGCACGCCCTCGGTTACACCGCCGCCCACGAGCAGACCGTCACCGTCCACCGCGCCGACCACGCGTACACCGTCGAGGTCGCCCACGCCGAACCCGGCCTGTACGCCGTCTCCTGCGGCTGGACCACCGAGCCCGACGCCGCTCTCGACCCGGACGGCGCCGGCCGCCTGCTCCACCCCGTCGCCCTGGAGGCGTCGGCGATCATCGAGGACGCCAAGGCCCTCACCGACTTCCTCTTCGCCTGCGACACACCCCCGCGCTACGTCCTGCTGCTCGTCGGCGGCGTCATCGTCCTCGCCGACCGCCTGGCCTGGCACGAGGGCCGCTACCTGGCCGCCGACCTCGACGCGGCGCTCAACCGCCGCGACGACCGCCACGGCGGCGAACTCGACACGGTGGCCGCGCTGTTCGGCTCGGACTCGCTGCGCGTGCCCACCGAGGGCGGCACCGCGCCGCTCGCCGCCTTCCTCGACAAGTCCGGCAAGCACGCCGTCGGAGTCTCCACCGAACTGCGTGAGGGCCTGCGCCTGAGCGTCGAGTGGATCGCCAACGAGGTCCTGGACCGCCTGCGCGAACCGGAGAACGGCATCACCCCGGCCGAACTCGACGACCCGGCCCGCCTGGCCAAGGAGCTCAGCCGCGAGTCGCTGCGCTACCTGTACCGGATCCTGTTCCTGCTGTACGCCGAGGCCAGCCCCGCGCTCGGCATCCTGCCCTCCGACTACCCCGAGTACGAGCGGGGGTACGGCCTCCAGCGCCTCGGCGACCTCGTCCTGCGCGACCTCGTCGGCGAGCGCTCCCGGCGCGGCTTCCACCTGTACGAGTCGCTGGACCTGCTCTTCGACAAGGTCGAGAACGGCCACCGCCGCTACGGCACCGAGCCCGAGGACCTGGTGGCCGAGGCCGCCGCCCGCGAGGCCACCGCGGCGGAGAACGAGGCGGCCAGGCTGCTCGCCGCCGGCACGATCACCCAGGCGGAGCACACCGAACGCGTCCGCGAGGCCGACCGGGCCCGCCGCGCCGCCGCCCGCAGCACCAGCGCGGGACTGCGCTTCGAGGCCCTGAGCTCCGAACTGTTCACCAAGGAGGCCGTCCGGCTCATCTCGGACGACCAGATCGAGAACCGGGCGTACCGGGGCGGCGAGGGCGAGCGCCGCCGCCCGTTCCTGGACACCCGGCTGCGCAACGAGACACTGCACAAGGTGCTGCGCCGCCTGATGCTCACCCAGGGCAAGGGGAGGGAGCGCGGCGGGTTCATCTCGTACGCCCAGCTCGGCATCAACCAGCTCGGCGCGGTGTACGAGGGCCTGATGTCGTACTCCGGCTTCATCGCCGACGAGGAGCTGTACGAGGTCGCCAAGGGCGGCGACCCCTCGGGCGGCAGCTGGATGATCCCCGCCTCCCGCGTCCAGGACTACCAGGACGAGGTCTTCGTCCAGCGGACCCATGCCGAGACCGGCCGCCCGGAACGGGTGGTCCACCCGAAGGGCAGGTTCGTCTACCGGCTGGCCGGCCGCGACCGCCAGACCTCCGCCTCGTACTACACGCCGAAGTCACTGACCGAGGTCACGGTCGAACTGGCCCTCAAGCACCGCCTCGACCAGCACGACACCACGACCCCGGCCAGGGAACTCCTGGAGTGGAAGATCTGCGAACCGGCTCTCGGCTCGGGCGCGTTCCTCAACGAGGCCATCGACCAGGTGGCCGCCGAGTACCTGCGGCGCCGCGAACACGAGCTGGGGCGCCGCATCGACCCCGAGCTGCGGCAGATCGAGCTCCAGAAAGCCAAGGCGTACGTCGCCCTGCACAACGCCTACGGGGTCGACCTCAACGCCACGGCGGTGGAGCTGGCCGAAGTCTCCCTGTGGCTCAACTCCATGCACCCGGGCATGCGGGCCCCCTGGTTCGGCCTGCACCTGCGGCGCGGCAACTCCCTCATCGGCGCGAGCCGCAAGGTCTACAAGTCCGACGTCCTGGCGGACGGCCAGTGGCTCGCGAAGAAGAACACCCTGCCGCCGACCGACCTGCCGTTCCGGGACGGCCCGCTGCCCGAGGGCGCGGTGCACCAGTTCCTTCTGCCCGCGATCGGCTGGGGCGCGGTCGCCGGGGAGCCGGAGGCCAAGAAGCTCGCGGAGGACGCGGCGAAGGCGCTCGGCAAGTGGCGCAGAGGCGTGCAGAAGGCCCCGAAGGGCCCGAAGCCGTTCCAGGAGCGCGGCGAGGAGACGGCCGAGGCACGGCAGAAGCGCTACGACCGGTGGCAGAAGGCGGCACAGAAGACCGAGCTGGGCCGGCTGCAAGGTGTGGCCCGCCGCGCGGAGTTCCTGTGGTCCCTGGTCGCCACCCGCCTCGAACTCTCCGAGCGGACGATCGCCCGCCGCATCGACGTGTGGGGCGCGGACTGGCTGGAGCAGTCCTCGGAGGCCGAGGCGGAGGACAAGCAGAAGGTCCTGGACGACCTGACGCGCCACGGCACGCCGTACTGGCGGCTGAAGACCGTGATGGACGCGTGGTGCGCGCTGTGGTTCTGGCCGCTGGACAAGACGGGCGAACTCGACGGTACGGAGTCGGTCTACGCCTCAGGTGACAGCCTCGCGCAGGGGGCGGCGGCAGCAGCACCGGGCCCGTCGGACGGGCGTCCCACCGCCGCCGAGACGTCGGCCCCGGCTCCGGGTGCCCACCTGTGGCAGGCCACCGGGCTGTTCGACGACCCGGACGGCGAGCAGGGCGAGCTGGGCGCGGAGCTGCCGACCGCAGGGGCCAGGAGGAGCACGCCGGCCCGCAGGACGAGCAGCCGTCCCCCTGAGCGGAGGACCGTGCCGCTCCAGAGCTTCGGCGACTGGCTGGACTTCCTGGAGAGCGTCCTCGGCACGGCCGACATGCCTGAGCAGTCGCTTCTCTCGGGCATCGAGAACCTCAGCCCTGACGATGCGCTGGAGCTGCTGGCCGACGTGGAGGACCGCCTGGAGGGCTTCCTCGGCATGCGACCGGCGGCACTCCTGCCGTTCCGCTACCCGTGGTTGAACACGGTCGAGGACATCGCGGGCACGACGGAGAAGGACATAAAGGCGGAGGACGGCCACGGCTTCTTCCACTGGGAGCTGCACTTCGCGCACGTGTTCCGGGGGGTGGGGGGCGGGTTCGACCTTCAGGTGGGGAACCCGCCTTGGGTGCGGCCTAGGTGGGAGGAAGATACGGTTCTGGCGGAGCTGGAACCGTGGTTCAAGCTTGAGGAGAAGCCCGGCGTCGCGGTCTGGCGTGAGCGCAAGGCGGCTGTGCTGGATCAGGCAGGTGTGCCCCGCTACTTCCTCCGGGAACTGGCATCGAATGCGGCTATCGCGGAGTGGCTGGGATCGCCCGTCACCTACCCCGTACTCACGGGGACGCAGCCGGACTTGTACCGGGCCTTCATGTGTCGGACGTGGGCAAACCTGGGCTCGGAGGGTATGGCTGGACTGGTGCACCCGGACACGCATCTCGGGGGGACCAAGGACGGCCGGATTCGTGGGGCGACCTATCCGCGTTTGAGGCTCCATGCCGGGTTCGTGAATGTGGGCAACTGGGCGTTCGAAGCCAGCCGTAACACCGAGTTCGGTGTGCACATCTACGGGAGACCGCAGCAGCACATTGAATTCGTCAACCTGAGCCGGTTGTACGGGGTGGAGCCGGTTGTAGCGTCCTTGGCCCACGACGGGGAGGGCGAAGTTCCGGGGATGAAGCACGGTGGGGGATGGGACCTTCGCCCCCATCTGGCGCGGGTGATTCATGTGACTGAAGACACTCTCGCGGAGTGGCAGAAGCTGACAGGCGACGCGGACGGTTCTGCGCGGCAAGCTGCGTTGCTCCAGCCCGTAACGACGGAAGAGCAGGGGGCTATCGCAGCGCTGTCCGCAGTGGAGAGCAGGATCGGGCGGCAGGATCCGCAGATTAGCGCCGGGTACCACGAAAAGATGGGTAAAGAGGACGGGCTCATCGCTTGGTCAACCTCACAGCCTGATTCGCAGTCCGAGCTGATTATTCAGGGACCGCATTTTGGTATCGCTACCCCGGTCAGCAAGCAACCGAAGGTGCCTTGCCGGGGCAATCACGACTGGACGAGCTTCGACCTGACAGCGCTTGCGGCGGATGCTGTGCCCAGGACGAATTACGTTCGCCCTGGGACGTGCTCTCTCAAGAGGTACGAAGGCGAACAGGACCGCTGGTTGGATCGATCTCGGCTTGAGGCCGACTGGCAGCCGAGCGCGGAGGAGTGGGCAAGTCGCAGCGATGTCCTGACAGAGGACGAGCTGAAGTCGGACGAGGGCGAACAGCGCGAGCTGCTGCGTCAGCGGTTGTGGTTCTTCCGGCCCTATACGAGGTTCTACCGCTTGGCCTGGCGCGTCATGATCCCATTTAATACTGAGCGCAGCCTGTTTCCAGCTCTCATTCCACCAGGCCCCGCGCACGTCCACACCGTGCAGTCGATGGCTCTGAGGGACAACGAGACCACTGCTCTAAACGCCGGATTCTGGGCTTCACTCCCGTTCGACTATCTACTTCGTATCACTGGCCGATCGCACCTGCAGGTGGCTGAGGCCAAGAAGATGCCCTACGCCGACCCTGCTCACCCCCTCACAGGCGCGCTTCTCCTCCGCACCCTCCGACTCAACTGCCTGACCAACGCCTACGCGCCCCTTTGGGCCGAGCTGTATGACATGACCTGGCCCGGCTACGAGGACTGGGCTGTTAAGTGGCCCCGTCTTGCGCCGATTGCCAGCGGAATCACGGAGGACTGGGAGTACAGCACGCCCCTCCGTACCGAGTACGAGCGTCGCGCTGCCCTCGTGGAGATCGACGCGCTGGTGGCGGCCTGGCTCGGGATGAGCGCGGACGAGCTCATCGCCATCCACAAGGCGCGGTACGCGATCCTCGCGGACCGGGAGTCGCACATGTGGTTCGATGCCAACGGACGGCAGTTGGCCAAGGACCCGTATGCCCACGGCCACGGCCAGACCAAGGAGCACTACGAGCACTTCCTTGCCTTCCAGAAGAGGGAGCGGCCCGATCCCCCCGAGGGCTACACCGCTCCTTTCTACAAGGCGGACCGGGAGAAGGAGATGCGCGCAGCGCACGCGTACTTCTCTGCACGGCTTCAGGAAGCCGTCGACAAGGGGAAGTGGACACCGCCTGCCCGTTGAACGGCAGCGCCCCGCGCCGGACAGGTCCGGTGCGGGGCGCGTGCGTCAGCTCTGGGCGGCGTAGCTGACGAAGTTGCTCCATGCCGAGGGTGAGAGGGCGAGTTCGGGGCTCAGTTGGTCCTTGGAGTCCCGGACGTGGATCGCTTCCGTCCCCTTCGCCACCTCGATGCAGGCGTCACCATCCGAACCGCTGTAGCTGCTCTTGAACCAAGCCCGTTCGTCGATGCTGCTCATAGCGCTCCTCGAAGTTGCTTCAGCAGGCTCCTGGAGTCCTCGGAGGTGAGAGCCTGTGAGCGCAGTTTCGCATACCGTTGGAGCGTGATGCTGACCTCCTTCGGGTCTGAGATCAACATGCCGCCGCGCTGCCCCTCCGCGTAGGCGAACCACTTGTTCTCCTGTGATTCCAGCAGCATCAAGGG
The DNA here is from genome assembly GCF_053591835.1 of Streptomyces sp. NPDC002911. Taxonomy (NCBI): domain Bacteria; kingdom Bacillati; phylum Actinomycetota; class Actinomycetes; order Kitasatosporales; family Streptomycetaceae; genus Streptomyces; species Streptomyces sp. NPDC002911. Next base: position 40,154 of record NZ_JBSFUO010000017.1, read on the forward strand.
TCCGTCGAACCCGGCATGGTCGGGCTGGCTTAGCGGCATGATCTGCAACTCGACGTTGAACTGCAAAGACCGCTTCAAGAGGCTGTCGAGCAACTCCCGCATCACATCAGGGCCTCCCGTACCTCGCTCGATAAGCGCCTGTTCGATGATGAAGCTGAATGCGATCGGTGGCCTGCGCTCGAACAGCTGATGGCGCTCCAGCCGGGCCATGACCTGCTTGGCCACCTGCTCCTCATCCTTCACGGGTGGCACGCTCACCGTTACAGCTCGCGCGTACCGCTCGGTCTGAAGCAGTCCGGGAATCACTCGGCACTCGTAGGTCCACAGGGTCACCGCTTGCGTCTCCAGCCGCGCCCACTGTCGGAACCAACTCGCCAACCCGGCCTGCCGCGACAGATGCGGCGCCGCCTTCCGCAGTGCCCCCGTGTTCCCCAGCGCAGCCTCCGCGCGTTCGACGAAGTCGCAGTCCGGCATCCGACGGCCCTGCTCGATCGAGGCGACGGTGTGCTTGGAGAAGCGCACCAGGTCGCCGAACTCCTCGCGGTTGAAGCCCGCGTGCTCTCGCAGGGCCTGGACGAACGCGCCGAACGTGCGCAGGCTGTCCGATGCCCCTGGCTCGGCGCCGGCTCCCGCGCCCGTTCCTCCTGCCGCCATTCCCGTAGCGTCGTCGTCCGTGTTCTCGTAGGCCACAGTCGGCCACCTTTCGCGCGCACCCGCCCCGCCGTACCGCTTCTGACCTTGTTGCACCAGCACACCCAGCGGCACGGTGCGCCACTGGGTGTGCGTGCGTGATTACACAGCGTACGCGCGCCAGGGCGGTGAATGCTGACGTTTGCCCTATGCGCCAGGGCGTCCGGCGGCCTGCCCTGGCCCCCTCCCGTCGAGGAGGCGGCAGTTGTGCTTCTGTTCGGGCGGAAGTGTGCGGCGGCTCACCCTGGCGGCGGTGCCGGGCTTTGCGGGAGCCCGGACGCCGGCCCCGGAACTCGGGTCCCGAGTCTTGGGGTTCGAGCGTCGCGCACCGCCCTGTCACTCGTTCGGGGGCGGGTGGAGGTGCGCGGGCCGACGCTTGAGCTTCGGGGTTCGAGGGTCGGGATGCGAGGGTCGGTATCCGAGCGGTGTTGTTCATCCGGGAGGTAGGTAAGGGGGTTCTGGGAAAACCGCCCCTCCCTCCCCACCCCGTCACGGCCAGCAAGTATGACTAATGGTGAGCGAGTTGCGGCGGAGAGTCGCGGCTGCTTACGGTGCCCACAACGAGACGACCCCGACGCGGTGTTGGCGCACCGGCCGGGGTCTGACCCAAGATCGATACCCAAGAAAGACGATCTCGTGGCTATCCAGCACCCTAGCTCCGCCCCGCCCGCCCCCGCAGCCTCACGCCCGTACCGCAAGGCCCGCACCGGCTACGGCAAGCAGTCCATCCCCGCCCAGGGACACCCCGCCGCCCGCGACTTCGCCTTCCTGCCGGAGCGTGAGCGGTATGTCGCGGGGTACCTCGACCACCTTCCCGACGGCGCCGCCATGGACATCAAGTCGCTGGCCAAGGACCTCCCCCTGTACGGCCAGATGGCCATCGGCACCGCCCTGCGCGCTCTCGCCGTGGCCGGGCACCTGCGCCGGGTGCGGTGCCGTGCGGAAGGGGACGGCCACTACCGGTGGGTGACGCGCACCTACTGGTCCCGTACCGCCCACGACAACGAGTGGTGGGCCGTCAGGCTCGCGGGCGAAGCCGCCGACCCCGAGCAGGCACCCGCGCTCTCCGCCGAGCCGGTAGCCGTGCCCCAGCAGCGCGCTGCGGAGCCAGGCACCACCGCGCGCCCCGCCCCGAATCCGCCGCCGCTCCCGACGCCGGAACACGGGCCGGTCGCAGCCACCGCCTCAGCTGCTGCGGTCCCTTCCCCCGCCTACCTCGCCCTGGCCGGACTCGGGCGCCGCGAACCACGCCTGGCGCTCTCCGCCGCCGACTGCGCCGCCCTGGAGCCGCTTGCCGCTGCCTGGTTCGCGCGAGGTGTCAGCGCCGACTACCTGACGTCGGCGCTCACGGCCGGGCTTCCCGAGCCGATCGGATCACCCGTCGGCCTGATGCGCCGCCGCCTCACCGACAAGATGCCACCCCGACTGCCCGCAGCACCGGCCCCGGCCCCTGCGTCGGGCCTCCCCGGGACTGCCGTGCGCGGTCTCCTGGTCGAGTGCGCCGACTGCGGTCGCCCCGGCCCGGCCGAGGCGCTCCCGGACGGCCTCTGCCGTCCCTGCCGTACCGCGCTCCAGAAGCCGGAATCGTCCGACCCGGCGGCGGCCCCGGAGCAGGCCGAACGCGATGTCCCAGCCCTCGTCGCGAGCCTCCGCAACCTGATGCGCAGCCCCTGAACGGCCCCCGCACAGCTCGGCGGGAGGTTGCGGAGGTCAAGCCCTGGGGGCGCCCCGATGGCGGGCCCCGGCCACTGGCCCGGATCAGATGTCGGGCAGCGTCGTCGCCGGTGACCGGAACCAGGCGCGGTGGTCAGCCGGTCGTCGCGGCCGACTTGTCCTCGATGCGGCCGGCCTCCTCCGCACGGTGCTGCAGGCGGAACAGGTTGGCCGCCCGCCGCCACTGGTCCCGGGCCCGGCCGGGCCGCCCGAGTGCCAGGTGGACGTCGCCGAGGTTGGCCAGGGTGTTCGCCTCCTCGTAGAGGTTGCCCAGGTCGTGGAAGAGGACGCGGGCGCGCTCGTAGTGGGCGAGGGCTTCATCGTGCCGGCCTGCGGCGTGCGCGATGAAGCCGAGACTGTCCAGCGTGCACGCCTCGCCGTCACGGAATCCTTGCCGGCGGTGGATCTCCAGGCCCTCCTCACAATGGGCGATCGCCTGCCCGTACTCGCCCAGGCGGGCCTCGTACCAGCCGACGGCGTTGAGGGCGTTCGCCTGCGCCAACGGGTCGCCGCCCTGACGCTGGAGCCGCAGGGTGTGCCGGACGTGCGTCAGGGCCTCCCGGTCGTCGCCCTGCCTGCCCCACGACCAGGCGATGACGTCGTGGATGCGCGCCTGCTCGGTGACGTTCATGGACTTCTCCGCCGCGGCCAGGGCCTGATCGGCGTGGTGCATCGCGCGATCGTGGCGGTCCGAGCGGGCGAAGGCGTGGGCCAGCCGGCGGTGGGCCCAGGCGCGGGCGGTGTCTTCGCCGAGGCGCTCGGCGGCGGCGAGTCCCGTACGCCACAGGGCCACGTGCTCGTGGAGCCGTCCCTGCCGCCACAGGAAGCCGTCCACGACCCGGGCCAGTTGCCAGACCAGGAGGTCCCACCCGTGGTGGCCGGCCACGCGCTGCGCGGCGACCAGACCGGCGTGCTCGGCCCGGAACCAGGACATGACGGCGGCCTGATCGGCGGGAGACTCGAGCGCCACGTCGTCCAGCGCCGGTTCGAGTTGCAGCGCGTGGTGCTCGAACGGACTGAGGATCAGGTCGCAGGCGTAACCGGAGTGCAGGTAGAAGTCCACCAGACGCCGCAGCGCACGTTCGCGTGACACCTGCGCCTGATCCTCGACGGCCCGCTCGGCCGCGTACAGCCGGATCAGGTCGTGCATGCCGTACCGGCCAGGGGCCGGCTGCTGCACCAGGTGGACCGTCTCCAGTTCCCGCAGCGTCACCCGGGCCGCGGCCGGTGGCCGGCCCAGCAGCCCGGCGGCTGCGGCCAGACCGATCTCGGGGGCCGGACCCGCGGCCCCGAGGAGACGGAAGGCCTCCGCGGCCCGGTCGGTCAGGCCGCGGTACGAGACACGGCACACCGCGCGGACGTTCGTCGACAGGTCGCCCGCGTCCAGGGCGTCCAGCCGCGCCGACTGGTCCTGGAGTTCCTCGGCGAGAGCGGCGAGCGTGGGAGCGCTGCCGACGGCGGCGCGGGCCCCGGCGACGCTGATCGCCAGCGGCAGGCCCGCGCAGTGTTCCAGTACCGTGGTGACGGCTGCGGCATCGGCGGCCAGGCCTTCGCCGCCCAGGTGATGGCCGAGCAGGTCCCGGGACTCGTACGGCGTGAGCACGTCCAGCCGCAGCAGGTGTGCGCCGTGGGTGACCGCGAGGCCGGTCAGTTGGCGGCGGCTGGTGACGAGGACCGTGCAGCCGGATCCGCCCGGCAGCAGGGCCGTGACCTGGTCGACGTCTGCGGCGTTGTCGAGGACGACGAGCATGCGCCGGTCCGCGACGAGGGTGCGGTACAGCCCGGTCAGGGCCTGCTGGTCCGCCGGGATCGAGTGGGGGTCGACGCCGAGGGCGTCCAGAAATCCCCGTACCGCGGTGGCTGGTTCCAGGGGTTCTCCGAAGGGGCTGAATCCTCGAAGGTCCACGTAGAGCTGGCCGTCGGGAAACCGGTCCGCGGTGTGGCGGGCCCAGTGCACGGCCAGCGAGGTCTTACCGACCCCACCGGTACCACTGATGGCGCATACCAGCGCCGACCCGCCGCGCCGGCCCGCGGCGCCCAGTGCCTTGTCCAGTTCGGCCACTTCGGCGCTGCGTCCGACGAACAGCCCCGAGGAAGGCAGCTGGCGCGGCACGGCGCGGTCCCGTGACGAGGTGATGCCGGAGGCGGTGACGACGACGGCTGCCGGTGACGAGGCGGGGGCGTCGGACGGCGCGCCGATCTCCGGGTCATTCGTGAGGACCTGCTGGTGCCGTCGCCGCAACTCCGGGCCGGGGTCGCTTCCCAGCTCCTCGGCCAGGGCGCGGCGGATCCGGTCGAAGCACCGCAGGGCGTCCGCAGCGCGGCCGCTCCGGTAGAGCGCGAGCATGTACTGGGCGGCCAGGCGCTCGTCCAGCGAGTGTCCGTCGAGGCAGGAGGCCAGCTCGGACAGGAGTGCCGCATGGCGGCCGTGGCGCAGCAGCACGTCGTTCCGGTCCAGCAGGCAGGCGTGCCGCTCCTGCTGGAGGGACTCCCGCTGGGAGTTGCACCACGGCGTGTCCAGCGTGGCGAAGGGCTCGCCCCGCCACAGCGTCAACGCCCGCTCGAACAGGTCTGCCGCACGCTCGTCCTCAGCGGCCCTCGCCCGGCCGGCCAGGGCGCGGAAGCGGTGGAGGTCCACCAGGTCCGGCTCGGTGAGCAGCGCGTAACCACCAGAGCGTCGCTCGATGCCGGCGCCGGGGGACGACGCGTCCGCCGCGGCGCCGAGCGCCCGCCGCAGCCGGGACAGATAGCTGTACAACGTCGACTTGACCCCCGGCGGCGGGTGGGCGCCCCACACCCGACCGACCAGGCCGTCCACCGGCACCGCGCGGTTGACGTCCATCAACAGCGCCGCCAGCACCCAGCGCTGCCGGGTGGGCCCGAGATCCAGGGCCGTCCCGCCCACGTGCGCCTGGATCTCCCCGAGCATGCCGAACTCGATGGTCACCGCATCCCCGTCTTCCTCCGAATGTGCCTGTGCCAAGTCTTGGCTCACTCGGTCGCCCAGCCAATTCAACATCCGGCCAGACTTGGGATCTCGGCGGCACCTCCCGGCGGGCGGCCGCACTCGCGCGACTGGCGCCCCGCCTCGGCGATGGCCGAGGGTCGGGGCGCCAGTTGCGACGGAGGTGCGCGTCCGGGGCGCGACTGTGACGCCTGCTTCCGGTGACCGGCACCAGGCACGATCGAGGTCAGAGCCTCGTGTTACCGCCCTTGTTCACGATGCTCGCCTTCTTGCAATTGCCCCAGGTGAGCTTCAGGCCTGTTGTGCCCCCGCCTTTGCCGCCCCACTTGATCAGTGAGATCTTCTTCCCTCCGGAGCCCCCGGTCCTGTACTTGTTGCTCTTGAAGACGTTGCCGCTTCCGCAGCGCTCCCCCTTCTCGAGCCGGCCCCACTCGCTGAACAGGGCGTACTGGCCGGAGCCGGTGAAGGTGTTCCCGCTGACGGTGTTGTTCTTGCTGCCGTCCCTGATCCTCACGGGGTCGCCAGTGATCGACGAGAACGTGTTGCCGGTGATGCTGCTGCCCGAGGTCCTGACCAGGTAGACGCCATGCATTTTGCCGCCATTGCGCAGGTTGGAGAAGGTGTTCTTCCTGATCACGATGCCCGAGGAGTTCTGGACGTGAACCCCGGCGTAGCCGGTGGATCCGCTGAGGTTCGTGAACCGGTTGCCGGAGACCGTGACGTTTTTGACGTTCCTGAGCAGGATCGCGTTGTCGTGTCCGGAGAACTTCTTGCCGCTGATGGTGAAGTTTCCAGGGCCCCCGTCGATGCAGAGTTGATAGTCGCCCTTGGGGCACTTGACCTGGCCGGGGTACTTGGCCGCGGCAACCGCCGAGCTCGGTGCGGTCGTGCCGGCCAGTGCCAGGGCGCTGCCGATCACCGTGACGGTGAGGGCTTGACGAGTACGCATGAGTTTCCTCCGTTGTTGTCAGCTGCTTTCTTCGCTGGACCGGAATGGACAGCGACGCCGTGTTCGGACGGGCCGCACACGGTGGCTGCTGGGGGCGGTGGATGCCGGCACTGCTCGACGGTGATCCCGGCGACCGGGCTGGACACCAGCCACCGGGTCATGGGGCAGCTGGTGCTCGCCGAGCTCGTGCCGGAACGGCGGGCACCCCCCCGTAGCGCCCGCCGTCCTCACCGCCCGTACCGCCCCGTGGGCGCGGCTACGAACCCTGGACCGGGTAGCCGTGCCAGCTGCCGTAGTAGTTGGTGCTGCTGGAGGGGTTGTCCTCGACCACCCTGAGGTTGGTGAGCACGCTGCTCAGGTAGACCGCGTTGCAGTTGCCGGCACCGTTGACCGAGGCCGTCGAACGCATGCTGGTCGACGCGTCGGTGTAGTAGTTGACCCACACCGAATGGCTGTCGCTCTCGTAGTCGCAGTATTCGAGATACGTCCCGTCATAGGAGTGCGATGCGTAGTCGGACCCCTGGTTGACGTCGGAGGCGCTCGCCGGCGCCGCCCACAGCCCGGCGGATGCCACGCTGATCGCCAGGGCGCCGAACACGGCCTTGAGGGCACTTCGCATGTCAGTTCCTCTCTTGGTTCGCGGATCGTGCTGTCTTTCTCCTCGCTCTTACGCGGAGCCGTCCCGCTCGTCCTCTGCCGGAGGCGGGGGTGTCGTCGGTTCCGCGGTGAGCGCTTCGGCGACGTTCCGCGCCCGGATCTTCTCCAGGTGCTTCAGCCGGCCGAGTTCAGTGGCATGACGGTCGATCAGCTCGCGCTGACGCTCCGCCGTCACGTCGACAAGGGTGGGCAGGTACCGGGTCTCGTCCTGGCAGCGGACGTCCGCCACGGCCACGGCGCGCTCCTCTTCGGTGGGGGTGCCGTCGCCCCTCCAGCGGGGATCGTGTGCCGCGGTCTCCGGGGAGGCGTAACGGTGGCCGGCGCCCTCCATGCAGGAGGCCCACGCGCGCAGGACCGCGGCCAATCTGGGGTCCTCGGCGCCGGCCGCCACCGCTTGTTCCTCCAGCCGGGCGGGAAGGCTCCGGTCCAGCTGAGGCACACCCGTCATGAGCCGGCGGGCCGCCTCGGACCGGCACCCGTGCTCCGGGACGCTCCGACCGCCGTGCTTCGGTGTCAGGCCGTAGAGCACCTTCTCCACCTCGGGAGGGATGTCGTGGTGGTGCTCGGTCAGGGCCGTGCGCACGAGAGGGTTGCGTGTGCTCCACGGCGGTGGCTGGTATCCGTACCGTGAGGCCTGATCCCGGTCCACCACCCCGAACCGTGCGGTCCGCTCCGACGCGATCGAGCGCGAGCCGAATTCCAGAGCCGACTCCTCCGGCCCCTCCCAGCGCAGCCCGAAGCCGGTCACACAGCTGCGCTCCAGCGTCGCCTGCGCTCGGTCCGACCGGGCCTGCTCGTCGGGTGACAGCCGGTACCCGTCCAGGGGAAGCGCGGTGCCCGGCCGGGGGGACGGCACCTGAGGTAACGATCGCGGGGAATGCCCTGAGCTTTGCTCAGTACCGCATCCCCCGACCAGGCAGACCAGGAACACGGCCGCTCCCGCCGCCCCACCGATTCGTCCCATCACGTTCCCCCGTCGTCCGTCGGCATCCGTGGCGCCGGCCACCGCATGAGCGCCGGCCGGGCCGCGCGCCCTGCTGGAGAACCACTCTTTGCGACTGGTCTTGAACAAACCTTGGAGAAACTTGGACCGTCTCGGCGTCGCACCTGGTGCCGCGTACTGGCCACCGGGGGTGTGCGTACGCTGACGCGGCGTACGCGCGTCGCAGCTGGTGGAGGGGGCCGCGCGCCGCCATCGTGGGCGCATGACTGCACCGTCCACCCCCACGTCCGGTCAAGCGCCGCTCCCCGTACGCGTGTTCACCCAGCGCTTCAGCTCAACCCCGCGCGGCGCACGCCTCGCCCGTCGGCTGGTGCTGCACCAGCTCGACGCCTGGGGCGTGCCGCACGGCAGCGAGGTGTCCGACACCGCCGCCCTGCTCGTCGCGGAGCTGGCCTCCAACGCCGTGACGCACGGCCGCGTCGCCGGCCGGGACTTCGAGGTCACCGCCGAGATCCTCGGCCGGACCCTGCGCATCGCGGTCTCCGACACCCGGGGCGAGCTCCGGCCGCCCGCCCCGGGCGAGCCGCGCCCCCCGATGCCGCCGCTCGCGGAGACCGGCCGGGGCATGCTCCTGGTGGAGGCGCTGGCCGACCGCTGGGACGTCCTCGACCGCGTACCCGTCGGCAAGACGGTCGTCGCCGAGCTGTACCTGTCACGGTGACGGTGCCGACGGCCTCGGAGGTCGCGCTGACAGGCCGCGACGCCGCCACCGGGGCCGGTGGTCAGGTGCACCCTGCCGCTCCGGTGGTGACGCTTCCGCGCCGCACGGGTCACGGTGCCGGCTCGCCCGGGCTCGCGCCCTGGTTATCCACAGGGGAAGCGCGTCTGCCGCCCGACATCGGACACTTCCCCTGTGCAGGATCTGACACGACTCACCCGCGACGGCGTGCTGCTGACCGCCCACGCCCTGGCCGTCGGCTGGCCCGCTCGCAGGCTCACCCGGCGACTGCGCCGCGACGGCTGGCTTCCCATTCACAGGGGCGCGTGGGCAGCGCCGGGCGTGCCGGTGGACTGGCTGCTGCGTGCCCGCGCGATGCAGTTACTGCGCCCCCATCTCGTCTGCAGTCACAGCACCGCCGCCGCGCTGCACCGCATCGAACTGCTCAGGAACGGTCCGGTTGCCGCGCCGCTGGAGTTCAGCACGACGTACCGCGGCTCGACCGACCAGCCGACGGGCGTCCGTGTGCGGGTGGCGACGCACCTCACCGACGCCGACCGGACCGTGCGGAAGGGGCTCGCCGTGACCACGCCCGCGCGGACGGCCGCCGACCTCCTGCGCGCCGGACCTCGTGACGACGCCGTCGTCGCCGCGGACTCCGCCCTCTCTCCTCGCCGAGTGGCGGGCGTGACCCGCCCGGCCCTGGTGACCCTGGCCGGCCTCGCGGCCGAGCTCGCCCCGCCCCTGCACGGGGCGCAGCGGGCGCGGCGATGGCTGCGCCTCACGGACCCGGCCGCCGGATCACCGGCTGAGACGTTCGCGCGTCTCCGGATGCACGACGCCGGGCTCCATCCGGCGTCCCAGGTGGAGCTGCGCACGCAGGCCGGCCGGATCCTGCGCCCGGACTTCCTCTTCCTCGCGGAGGGCCTGGTGGTCGAGATCGAGGGATTCGCCTTCCACGGCACACGCGAGGCCCACGCACGGGACGCCCGGCGCTTCAACGAGCTGGCCGCGTGCGCGGGCGTGAGGCGGGTGCTGCGCTTCACGGCCGCGGAGGCCTTCGGAAGGCCGGACGCGATGACCGCCACCATCCGCGCGGCGCTGGCCGACCTGGCCGGAACGTGACGCAGGGCGGGCCCGGTTTCCAGGTCATGGGCATCACGGGACGGTTGCAGGGCGGCGAGGAGGACATCGAGGTGTCCTCGAGCGCAGACGACTCTTGAGCGCTGGTGGAGGCGCTCGTCGACCGCTGGGACGTCCTCGACCGCGTACCCGTAGGCAAGCGTGTCGTGGCTGAGCCGGACCTGCCGCGGTGACGGTGCCCGCACAGCCCAGGTGGCCCCGGACGTCGCACTGACAGTCCGTGAACCCCTCTATAGGCTGGGCCGGGAAGGGCATCGGGCGGCGGAGGGCGATACGAACCGTGACGGACCTGGAGGAAAGCGGCGGCGGGGTCACCGGGAGGAACCGACGGACGAGTCCCCAGGGGTACGCCGTGGCGGAGGACGTCGACGAGCCGGACGCGCTCCTCCTGCCGCTGGGGGCGCCCCTCGAGATCGGGTCCGACGGCCGGCCGACCGGCGTGGAGCTGGAGCTGCCCTCCGACGAGGAGGGTGACGGGGGTGGCCGGTACAGCGACGCGGACGGCATCTCCGCCCCGTTCCGGCCCGACAGCATCAAGATCCATACGGAGACCACCACCGTGGATCTGCTGCTGTCCCGGCTGCGCGAGGCCATGATCGACCTCGCGCCGGACTTCCAGCGCCGGGCCGGAATCTGGAGCGACCGTTCACAGAGCCGGCTGATCGAGTCGCTGCTGCTGCGCATCCCCATCTCCAACTTCCACATGGCCCAGGACGACGAGGACAAGTGGGCCGTGGTGGACGGCGTGCAGCGGCTCACCGCCATCGCCCGGTTCATGGACCCCAAGGTCACGGGCCTCGGCCCGCTGACCCTCCGGGGCCTGGACTACCTCTGGAGATTCAACGGCAGCACGTACCAGGACCTGACCGGGCGGCTGAAGATCCGTCTGCGTGAAACCCAGCTCACCGTCCACATCATGCAGCAGGGCACCCCGGAGGCCGTCAAGTACAACGTGTTCTCCCGGATCAACACCGGCGGTATGCCACTGAAACCGCAGGAGCTGCGGCACGCACTGGTACGGGGTCCCGTCCGTGCGTTCCTCGCCGACCTGGCCGAGGACCCGGAGTTCGGTGAGGCCACCCGGTGGAGCGTGTCCGACGAACGGATGGCCGACCGGGAGATGGTGCTGCGCTTCCTCGCCTTCCGCCTGACCAATCCCGCCGAGCACACCGAAAAGGACTTCGACCAGTTCCTCATCAACGCGATGTACCAGGTCAACGTCTTCACCGAGGAGCGGCGGGAGCAGCTGGCACGGGAGTTCCGGCTGGCCATGCGGTGCGCGCGGGAGCTGTTCGGTGAGCACGCCTTTCGCAAGTGGCGTGGTGGGCAGCGGAGTTCGCCCGCCATCAACAAGGCACTGTTCGAGGCGATCTCCGTCCATCTCGCGCTACTCGACGATCACGAGCGGGACAGACTGGTAGCGTCGCGAACGAAGGTGCACGACGGGTTCTTCGCGCTCATGGACGACTGGGACTTCGACCGGTCGATCTCCATCGGCACCGGGGACCCGGCTAAGATCCGCACACGTTTCCAGCACGTGGCGCGGCTGTTCCGGGGGGTAGCTGAGCAGTGATCGACCGTCTGACACTCCACAACTACAAGGCGTTCCGCGACGCGGTGCTTCCGCTCGGCCCGCTCACCCTTCTCACCGGGCTCAACTCGTCCGGCAAGAGCAGTGTTCTCCAGGCCGTCGCGCTGCTGCGCCAGTCGTACGAAGCGGGCGATCTCGTGGTCTCCGATTTCCTGTCCGAGGCACGACGGGCGGGACTGACGGGCAGTGTCGCGAACCAGGGTTTCCTGCTCAACGGCGAACTCGTGGGTCTCGGCACCGGAGAGGACGTCCTGCACGAGGACTTCACGGAGGACGAGGCCCGGATCACCCTCGCAGTCGACGAAGGGCCGTACCACTACGGCTGGACCGTCGAGTACGACCCCGAGCAGAACCTGCTGCCCCTGCTCGATGCGGACCTGCCGCTCACCTCGGAGGGGCCCGACGCCCCGGCCGGTTCGGCGGGCGTGTCCCCGTCGTTCTTCACCGCGCCCTTCCAGTACCTGCACGCCGACCGGATCTCGCCCGCCGAGTTCTACCCGCGTGACCATCACGCTGCCATCGGCCGCGGCTTCCTCGGCGTCCGGGGTGAGCACACCGTCAACTTCCTCCGCGACCAGGCGAGGAACCCCGTTCCCGAGGGCCCGTTGCGTCATCCCCGAGCCGAGTCCGACCTCCTGCTCGACCAGGCCGCCGCCTGGATGGGCGAACTCTGCCCCGGGGTGGACATCCAGGCCGATGCCATCGAGGGCGCCGACGCCGTACGCCTCTCGTACGGGTTCCAGGGCACACTCGGCGCCACCCGGCGTCGCCGTCCCAGTAACGTCGGATTCGGCCTCACCTACGTCCTGCCGATCGTTGTGGCCTGCCTGACCGCCCGCCCCGGCTCCCTGGTCCTCCTGGAGAACCCGGAGGCGCACCTGCACCCGCAGGGCCAGACCCGGATGGCGTCGCTCGCCGCCGCCGCTGCCGCGCAGGGCGCTCAGGTGATCATGGAGACCCACAGCGACCACGTCATCAACGGCGTCCGGCTCGCGGTCAAGCAGCGGCGGCTCGCGCCTGGGCAGGTGGTGTTCCACTACTTCCGTGGCGACGGCACCGGCGTGGACGTCGTCAGCCCGCAGGTCGACGCGGACGGCATGCTCGACCAGTGGCCCGAGGGCTTTTTCGACGAGCTGGAGAACACGCTCGACCAGCTCATCGGCTGACACCCGCCGGGGAGGGCGGGGCAAGGCGCACACCATCCGGAGGGGGAGACGTGCCGCAGTTGTTCCTGAACGAGAAGTCCTGTGCAACCCGTGCCGACGCGCAGCGGGTCAACCGCGCCATGACCGAGATGGTCAAAGCCGTCCTCGCGGTGGCCAGGGAGGACAGGGCCGGTACCCGGCTGGTCGCCGACAAGCCCGTCAACGCGTTGGAGCTCGCCGAAGGCCACGCGATCGGCAAGTGGATCGGCACACCGGGCACCAGAGACCTGTGGCAGCGGCTCGCGATCCTGGAGACCAAGTGGCCCCACCGGGAGGCCTTCCCCGAAGGGGAGTCACACTCCGACGTCGCGTACCGCCACGACGGGGAGACGGTCGAAGGGCTCGGTGCCGCGCACCTGACGGGCGGACTCGGCATCTCCCTCCCGGTCGAGCCGCGCTGGATCACCGACCGGCTGCCCCTCGTCCGGGAGGAACTCCTTGACGACGAGGACGGCAGCTCCGCGTTCACCGCGGTCGAGATCCGGCACGCCGCCACCACCGAACACGTCACGGCCCACCTGCCGTGGATCCGGCAGGGCACCGACACCGCTCGGCAGAAGGCCGTCGAAGGACTGCGGTCCGGCGCCGAGTTGTGGGGCCTGCGGTCGGAACTCTTTCCCCTCCTCCAGTTCCTCCCGCTCGCCGAGCAGCACTTCGTCCAACTCCCCGAGGTGTGGGTGCGGCCGGTGGGCGAACGGCTCGGGGAGCTCCAGGACGCGGTCAGCGACTGGGATCCGGAGCGGCAGCCCGTCGCGCCCCAGTGGCGTTCCTACGTCCGCACCGAGTTCGAGGCCCGGCGGCGGCTGTGCTGGTTCACCGACACCGACGGCGAGGACCGGCTGTTCGACTGGCACTGCGACTTCCTGCCGTCACCGGGCCGCATGCACTTCCGGCTGGTCCACGAGGAGCGCACCCTGCGCATCGCGTACGCCGGGCGGAAACTCGGCAAGTGATCCGGGCAGGAGCGCCCGGCCCGCCCCGCTACCGTAGGGCGGTGATACGGGCGGCTTCGGTCTGCCCCGCTCCCAGCCGCCCCACCAGCACCAAGGAGGACCGCGCGTGCGTCCCACACTCGCCGCCGACCAGGTACGGGCCAGTCTGAGCCAGTACCTCGCGACGACGTACGCGCTGGCCGACGAGAGCACCCGCCGCGCCCTGGAGGGCTTCCTCGGCGACGACGACGACGGCATCTTCCGCGGCCCGTACCTCCGCATCCGCACACCCTTCCGGAGCGCCGAGGGCGACGACTGGCAGCGGCACCTGACCTGGTGGCCCCGCGACTTCACCCCGCACCGGCACCAGGAGCTCGCCTGGGAGAGGCTGTCCACACTGCACGGGCCGGCGCGGCCCACCCTCGTCACCACGGGCACCGGGTCCGGGAAGACCGAGTCGTTCCTGATCCCGCTGCTCGACCACTGCCGCCGCGAGCGTGAGGCGGGCCGGGAGGGCGTCAAGGCGATCCTGCTCTACCCCATGAACGCCCTCGCCACCGACCAGGCCCACCGCATCGACAAGCGGCTCGACGACCCCAAGGACACCCGGCTGCGTGATGCGGGTGTGCGGGCCGGGCTCTACATCGGCGACAAGCCGTCGCAGGAGTTCAAGCAGGCCAACCCCACGATCACCGTCGACCGGGACGAGATCCGGCGCACCCGGCCGGACATCCTGATCACCAACTACAAGATGCTCGACCTGCTCCTCCAGCGGCCCGAGGACCAGCGGCTGTGGCAGGACTCCTCGCTCGCGTACGTCGTCCTCGACGAGTTCCACACCTACGACGGCGCCCAGGGCACGGATGTCGCCATGCTGCTGCGTCGGCTCGGGTCCGTCACCGGACTCGCGGAACCCGGCCGTCCCCTGGGGCCGGTCTGTCCCGTCGCCACGTCGGCCACGCTGGGGGAGAACGGCCCCGGCGAAAACGGGCGGACGACGGGCGGCGGGCCCGGCATGCTGGAGGTCGCCGGGCAGGTCTTCGGCGTACCGTTCCCGCCGGAGTCGGTCGTCGGTGAGGACCGGCGCTCCACCAGGGACTTCACCGGCGAGAGCGACTTCACACTGCCTTTCCCCTCCCCGCAGGAGGTCGCCGAGCTCGGCGACCCCACCCGCGATCCGGACGCCATGGACGGCCTCGTCGCCGCGTTCACCGGCCTGAGCGGCCCCAGCCCGGAGGAGCTCGGCGGCGTGCTGCGCCGCCACCGGCTCACCGCCGCGGTCCTGGAGATCCTCGACGGCACCCCCAGGACCCTCGCCGAGATCACCGAGGTGCTGCCCCGCTACGCCTACCACTGGGGCGTGGCCGTGCAGCAGCGGCCGCGCGTCGCCGCCCAGGCACTCGCCCGCTACATCGCCCTCCTGTCGTACGCCCGCGATCCCGAGCACCCGGGGCGGCCCCTGCTGTCCATCGAGATCCACCACTGGGTGCGGTCCGTCTCCCGTGTGCTGCGCGGCATCAGCGCGGCCCGTGCGGAGTTCCGCTGGGACGACGAGCGGGTCACCTCCCGCGGCGCACTGGCCCGCAAGGACGGACCGGCCGCCCGGACCTCGCCGTACGACGGGGAGGACCCCGTCGTGCCGGCCGGCGCGGCCGAGCAGGCCGCCGTACCGGCCGACGACAGCGCCCCACCGCCCGCCGAGGTGTTCCTGCCGGCGGTCTTCTGCCGCGAGTGCGGACGCTCCGGCTGGGCCGCCTACTCGCCGGAGGTCGACCCGGCCGAACTCGACCTGAACGCCTCCAAGATCCGCCGCGCCTCGGTCGGCCGCGACAAGCGCCGGGTGCGCAACATGATCGCCGCGACCCCCCGGGAAGTGCACGACGCCGCCTTCGCGGCCGGGGCGGAACGCCGACGCGGCGGGCCCGCGGTCATGGTCCTGGAAGGCACCGGCGGACGGCTGCGCCCCCTCTCACCCGAGACCGACTTCACAGCCCCCGCCGGCGGCGACGGACCACGCCGGCCCGGGCCCCTTCACAATGCCGCGTTCGTCCACGCCGACCTGGACGGCGACCGGGCCGCCGAACGCGACCAGTGCCCCGCCTGCCGCACCTTCAACTCCATCCGCTACCTCGGCACCGGCCTCGCCGCACTCGCCGCCGCCGCCGTCACCCAGCTCTTCACCGGCGGCGAACTGGACAAGAGCAAGCGCGAGAACAAGACCCTCCTCTTCAACGACTCCGTGCAGGACGCCGCCCACCGCGCCGGATACGTCGCCAGCCGCTCCTACACGTTCTCGCTGCGCGCGCTGCTCGCCAGCCGCATCGACGAGGACGAACCGACGACCCTGAGTGATCTGGCCGCCGATCTGATCGCCGACGTCGTCGACAGCAAGGCGGTGCAGGCCGCCGTCATCCCCCCGGACCTGCACCTGATCCGGGGCGTGGACACCCTGCTCTCCGGACGCAGCCACGGTTCCCGGGCCACCTGGGAACTGATCGCGCAGCGCCTGGCGTTCGCCACCGTCATGGAGTTCGGCCTGCGGTCCCGGCAGGGCCGCACCCTGGAACTCACCCGCACCGTCGCCGCCGACGTGCCCCTGCCCGACGCCGACGCCGTCGCCGACCTCGTACGCGAGACGCTGCTCACCACTCCTGGAGAGATCGCCCTGCCCGACGGGTCGGTGCCCGGCCCCGACCGGTACACCGGCTTCGTCCGGGGCCTGCTGGAGCGGCTGCGTGTCCGGGGTGCCGTCCGGCACGCCTGGCTGGACCCCTGGCTCGACCAGGCAGGAGTACGCCGATGGGCGATCTGGGGCGGACGCGAGACCGGCATGCCGGCCTTCCCCCGCGGGGTCTCCGCGCCCGCGTTCCTGCTCGGCACCCCCAAGCAGGGCAGTGAGGACTTCGACGTCCTCACCGGCCGGCTCGGCTGGTACCAGGACTGGGCCGTACGCTCCCTCGGGCTGCGCAGGGAGGCCGCCACCGACTTCCTGACCCGGCTGCTGCCCGCCCTCGCCGACACCGGGGTCCTCGCCGTGCGCACCGCACTCGACGGGGCGACCCGCGTCTACGGCCTCCAGCCCGGACACATCCAGGTCCGCAGACTCGCCGACGACACGCTGCCCGACGCCACCGCGCACTGCCCGGTCTGCTTCTGGGAGCAGACCGTCCATCCCGACCTGGCCGACCAGTGGCACGGACAGCCGTGTCCGCGCTACCGCTGCCCCGGAATCCTCGCCACCGGCCGGGACCTCGACAGCGGCCTGCGGCAACGGGACTTCACCGACGACTTCTACCGGCGCATGTACCGCGAGGCCGGTGTCTTCACCATCAACACGGCGGAACACACCGGCACACTGTCCCGTGCCGCACGCGAGGCCGTGGAGAAGGCGTTCCGCGAGGGCACCGACGTCCACTACGCCAACCCGCAGGTGCTGTCCTGCACCCCCACCCTCGAACTCGGCATCGACATCGGCGACCTGTCGGCCGTCGTCCTCGCCTCCCTGCCGAAGGGCCCGGCCAACTACATCCAGCGCGTGGGCCGGGCCGGTCGCTCGACCGGCAACGCGTACCTGCTGACCATGGTCGACCGCGGTCCGCGCGACCGCTACTACCTGGAAGAACCCCGGCTCATGATCGCCGGGGACGTCCTGCCGCCCGGCTGCTACCTGTCCGCCGCCGAGATCCTGCGCCGCCAGTACGTAGCCCACCTCCTCGACCTCGCGGGCGCCGGACGGCTGACCGCCCCGGACGGGACGCCGCTGCGGCCGCTGCCCGGGCGCGCCACCGACCTGTTCGGGGCCTCGGCCTGGCAGGCCGAGTTCGCCGAGGCCGCGCTCGCCGGGGGGCAGCAGCTGGTGGAGGGCTTCCTCGGCCTCTTCCCCCCGTACGACGAGAGCCGCGACACCGGCGTCAGCCCGCAGGCCCGCGCCGCCCTCGTCACGTACGCGACCGGCCCGGGCGAGGAGGGCCTGGGGGGCGCCCTGGAGGCCGCGTGCCGGCGCTGGGAGGACCGCCGTGCCGACCTGCAGCGCCGGACCGAGGCCATCGACCGGGCCCACGGCCTGCTCGTCGCAGGCGACCCCGACCACGAACGGCAGGGACGTGAACTGCGCGCGGAGCGCCGGGACGTGGCACGCGTCTCCCGCGAGATCAGCCGCACCACCGCGCACGGCGCGCTCGTCGATCTCGGTCTGCTGCCGAACTACAGCCTGATCGACTCGGCCACCGAACTGGAGGCCACCCTCACCTGGTCGGAGAAGCGGCCCGACGGCAGCCGTAAGGACCACAGCAAGACCCTCCACCACAGTCGCCCCGCGCGCCTCGCCCTCTCCGAGTTCGCCCCCGGCAACCACTACTACGCCCAGGGCTACAAGCACCGTGTCACCGGACTGGACATCGGCAGTCCCGGCCGTCCGGCATGGATCTGGTGGCGCGTATGCCCCGACTGCGGGCACGTCCGCACCCACCGTGCCGAGCAGGACCCCTCGCCCTGCCCCCGCTGCCGGTCCGCGGCCATCGGTGACGTCGGCTGCCTGCACAAGGTCCTGGTGCCGCGCCGCGTCACCTCCCGGGACGAACGCGACGACGTCCGCGTCCGCGACGACAGCGACGAGCGGGAGAGGCGGCACTACACCGTCGTGCCCGCCGTCGACATCGACGCGAAAGACGTCGAACAGGCGTGGAAGCACGAACACGCCACCTTCGGATGGGAGTTCACCCGACAGGCGCGCATCCGCCACATCAACACCGGAGCCACCCGGGTGGACGGCGGCACCGACACGGCCTTCGCCGGGCGGGAGGTCCGCCTCAACCCCTTCTGGGTGTGCGACGCGTGCGGCTTCGCGGACCCCGACGGCGGCCCCGCCGCCCAGGACACCGGTGACGCGGCCGTCTACGGCAAGTACCACCGGCCCTGGTGCCCCAGGCGGCGCGGCGGGGCGGATACCGCCCGGCGGGGCGAGAAGGTGCTGCTCGCCCACGAGCTGCGCACCGACGCCCTGCGCATCCTCATCCCCGCCGTCACCGCCCACACCCAGGAACGGCTCGCCTCCTTCAAGGCGCTGCTGCTGGCCGGTATCGCCCGCAGCTACGGCGGCGACCCCGACCACCTCGCCGTCGTCACCGACTCGATGCCCGAGGAACACGGCGACGCCGCCCTGCGCCGTCACTTCCTCGTGCTGTACGACACGCTGCCCGGCGGCACCGGATATCTGCACCGCCTCGCGGGCCAGGACGGTCTGAGGGGCGTCCTGGACGACGCCCGCCAGGTGATCGAGACCTGCGTGTGCGTCGGCCAGGGCCGTCCCGCGTGCCACCGCTGCCTGCTGCGGCACGTCACCGACGGCGAGTACGAACTCGTCTCCCGTGAGCACGCGCTGGACATGCTCGGTGACCTCTTCGGCCGCACCGCCGACCGGTGGAGTACCGAACCCGTCGCCACCGCAAGGGACATCACCCTCGTGCACCAGGTGGAGAGCGAACTGGAGGCGCTCTTCCGGCGTGGGCTGCTCGAATGGGCCGAGCGGGTGGACGAGGTCAGCGTGCGCACCGCGCTCACCGCCGACGGCACCAGGGACACGACCCTGCGCTTCACCGCACCCGACGGCACGGTCCGCGGCTGGCAGATGGAGACGCAGACACCGCTCGGCTTCACCCGGCCCGACGTCGTCTTCCACAGCACCGACGACGACCGGCGGGTGGCCGTCTACCTCGACGGCTACCGCTACCACGCGAGCCCCGAGCACCTCACCGCCGAGGACGACGCGGACAAACGCACCCGCCTGCGGGCGGAAGGCTGGCAGGTGTTCCAGCTCACCTGGGACGACGTGCAGGCGTGGACGGGGCGGACGAAGCCTCAGGCCGACCCCGTCTGGAAGCCGTACCCGAACACCGCGCAGAAGACGGCCATGGACGTGCACCGACGCATGCACGGAGGAGACACCCGGGACCTGTCGCGCTTCGTGTGGGCCAACCCCGTCGAGACACTGATCGGGTACCTCACCGACCCGGACCCCGACGCCTGGCGGCGCCGCACCCAGAGCGCGCTCGCGGGCTTCGCCGCCGTGTCGGCGACCAGCAGGGCGCTGGCCGACGGCGAGGAGACCGGCCGCAGGATCGGCGAGGCGCTGCACGGGCGGCGGCTCGCCGGAGGACAGGGCGCCGTGCAGGTCATGGCGACCCGGGACCTGTCAGGGTGTCCGCTCACCATCGCGCTCGACCTGCGCAGGGGGCAGACCGGAGCGGTCTGGACCGCACTGACGGTGCTCGACGACAGCACGGACACGGTCACGGCGGACGAGGCCGCACACCGGCGGCGCTGGCAGGCCTGGCTCTACTGGAGCAACCTGCTCCAGTTCCTGGACGCGGGCGACGGAGACGGGGTCCAGCTCACGGCCGGCATGCTGCCGGGGTTCGACCCGGCCGGACTGTCGGTCACCGGCGGCGCCGGGTGGCTCACCTCCCAGCGGCGGGCGGATGAACCCGAGGCCGTCGGGCAGACCGCCGGGGAAGCCCCCGCGGCCGCCCGCGATCCCGCCTGGGACGAGGTCATCGAGTACCTCATCGACGACCCCGGGCTCCCCGGCCTCGCCCGCGCCCTCGCCGGCCTCGGCCTGCCCGCACCCGAGGCCGGCTACGAACTCGGAGCAGCCGCCTGGCCCGCCGAACTCGCCTGGCCGGAGCGGCGGACCGGTGTCGTCCTCGCGCACCGGCCGGACCCGGGCAGCAACCGGGACATCGACGCCGAACAACGCGACCGGGCCTACCGGGACGCGGGCTGGCAGGTCCGCACCGCGACGGAATGGGACGCCGGCGAACTCGCCGGACTGGTGAGCGGAGCCGCCGGCCCGGCCACGGACGAACACGAGGAGAACGAGCGATGACGGTCACCGGCGCGCCCAGGGCGGGCGTGACCCTGCGCCTGCTGGACAAGGCCGACAAGGAAATCGTCAAACTGGACCGAGCCGTCCTCGGCGCGTTCTACAAGTTCCAGCACGACTTCCGCCGCAACCCGGACGCCGGGGGCTTCGACCTCAAACAGCTGGAAGGCCACGACCGGCTCTGGTCGGCGCGCGTCAACCGCGAGTGGCGGGCCCTGATGATCCGCCTCGGCGGTGACGACTGGCTTCTCGTCTCCGTCAAGCACCGCAGCCACGTCCACAAGAACCTGGACCGGCTCAACTACGGCATCAACCACATCACCGGCGCCATCGAGTACGTCGACCTCCAGGTCGTCGAGGAGAACGTGCAGCGCCGCGAACCCGCGCCGCCCGCTCCGGAACCCGCCCTTCCGCGCGAGCCGGTGGAACAGCCCCTGTTCGCCGCGTACACCCACGAACAGCTCGCGGACCTCGGTGTCGCCGAACCGCTCATCCCGGTCGTCCGGAAACTCACCACGGACGACGAGCTGCTCGGTCTCGCCGAGTACGCGCCCCGCCACACCGGGGAAGTCCTCCTGCGGCTGCACGACGGTGTTCCCTACGACGCGGTCATGGACCAGGTCACCGCGCCCGTCGCCGTGCGCGAACCCGAGCAGAACCTGGACACCGACGACTGGCAGGCGGCCGTCGACCGCTCCCAGACCGTGGTGATCACCGACGACGAGTCCCTGCAGAGCATCCTGGAGGAGGGCGACTTCGGGCGGTGGAAGATCTTTCTCCACCCCACCCAGGAGAAGCTGGTCCACCGGCGCTACTCCGGCCCGGCACGGGTCGGCGGCGGGCCGGGGACGGGCAAGACGATCGTCGCCCTCCACCGTGTGTGCCACCTGGTGAGCGCGCTCCCGCCCGGTCGCAACAAGCCCGTCCTCTTCACCACCTTCAACAAGAACCTCGCCGCCGACCTGCGCGCCCGGCTTCTCTCACTCGGCGGCCCCGACATACTCGCCCGGGTC
This sequence comes from Streptomyces sp. NPDC002911, assembly GCF_053591835.1. Classification (NCBI taxonomy): domain Bacteria; kingdom Bacillati; phylum Actinomycetota; class Actinomycetes; order Kitasatosporales; family Streptomycetaceae; genus Streptomyces; species Streptomyces sp. NPDC002911. The sequence goes on from NZ_JBSFUO010000017.1 coordinate 61,553, forward strand.
GACATCGCCCACGTCGACCAGCTCGCCACCCGCCTCGTCAGCGAGGCCGACCCGGGCAGTGCCAAGCGGCGGATCGACGACACGGCAGCCTTGCGTGAGTGGCGGGAGCTGCTGTTGGAGGCGGGGGAGGCCCGCTGGAGCGCCGAATTCCTCAGCGACGAGTGGAACCAGGTCATCCTCGGTCAGGCGGTGACCTCCCGGAGCGACTACTTCGCCGCCCGGCGCGCGGGTCGAGGACGCAGCGTCACCCGTGCCGAGCGAGCCGGAATCTGGCAGCTCTCCGAACGTTTCACCCAGCGCCTGGAGACCAAGGGGCTGGAGACCCACCGGCAGGTCGCCGAGCGGGCGGCACGGCTGGAGATCGCCCGCAAGGCCAGAATCGACCGGCGGTCGGAGGAACGCGACGACCGGGGAGGCCTGGACAACCTTCACGTCGAGGCCGGCTCCGGCGCCTGGCTGCGTTACCGCTACCGGCACATCGTGGTCGACGAGGCGCAGGACCTCAGCGCCGCCCACTGGAAGATGCTGCGCGCCATGGTGCCGGCCGAGCCCGACGACATCTTCCTCGTCGGCGACACGCACCAGCGGATCTACGACAACCAGGTCACACTCGGCAGCCTCGGTGTCCACATCCGCGGCCGGTCCTCCCGGCTGACCCTCAGCTACCGCACCACGCGGGAGATCCTGCGCGACGCCATCCGGGTCCTGGACGACGCGGAGTACGACGACCTCGACGGCAGTGCGGAGACGATCGCCGGATACCGCTCCGTCCTCCAGGGCTCGAGCCCGTCCCTGCGTGGTGCACGCAGTTGGGACGAGGAGATGGACCTCGTCGTCGAGCAGCTGCGTGAATGGCACGACGTGCCCCGCGAATCCACGGCGATCTGCGTCCCCACCAACGACATGGTCACCCAGCTCGCGGACCGTCTCGCCCGGCGCGGCATCACGCCGACCGAGATCACCCAGGACGGACCGCGCAACGACCAGGGCGTCCACATCGGCACCATGTACCGGTTCAAGGGGCTGGAGTACCGCTGCCTGATCATCGCCGGGGTGGCCGAAGGACTCGTACCCCGCGCCTCCGTGGATGCCTGGGAACGCACGGACCCGAGCCGCCACCAGCGTGAACTGCACCGGGCACGCTCGCTGCTCTTCGTCGCGGCGACCCGCGCCCGTGACGCGCTCACCATCACGTGGCACGGTGAGCCGAGCCGCTTCCTGGTACCGCTGCTTCCGCCCCGGTGAAAGGGGGCGCTGCACGCCGGGCGTCATGCCATGTGCCCCGGGCACCCGGAACCGGGGCACATAGAGTGGGGCGACGGTGTGCCGCCCGCGCGTCGCGGGCCGGCGGCGCGCAGGGACGGGGCGTGCGCGGACGCAGTGTGCGCAGAGGACATGGACGGGGAAGCGGTATGTACGAGGACGGGCAGTGCGGCCGTCACGGTGCGGCGGGGGCACCGAGATGAGCGTCGACCACGTCCCGCCGGTGCGTGAGCCCACCCGCATCCCGCACTACCCGGAGTTCGCGTCGTGGTGCGGCACCGAGGCCACGGCCGACGGGCACGTGCGGTACCGCGCGGCCGGCGTCGTCTACGGGCTTCCGCACATCCCGCGCACGATCGCGTGCGACGGCGTGCCCCACCGCGCGGTGTCGCCCGGTCACCCGCGCGAGTGGCACAGCCGGCCGGTCGGGCCCGCCGGGCTCTGCCGCGTGCTTCCCGCACCGGGGGCCCTGCGGTGACCGCCGCCGCCGGCCGACGCGGGCTGCTCACCCGGTTGTCCATCGACGACGTGCTGATCAGTGAGCTGTTCACCGACCCACCGGACGTCGCGCTGTTCCCGCAGGAGGCCGAGGTCGTGGCCGGCGCCGTCGAGTCACGACAGCGGGAGTTCGCGACCGTACGGCGGTGCGCGCGCACCGCCCTGGCCCGGCTCGGCGTGGCACCCGGGCCGATCCTGCCCGCCCGAGAAGGTCCGGCGTGGGCGAGCCGCGCGCCGAAGTGGCCCGACGGCGTGGTCGGAAGCATGACGCACTGCGACGGATACCGCGCCGCGGCGGTGGCGCGCCGTTCGGCGATCGCCTCGGTGGGAGTGGACGCCGAACCGAACGCCCCCCTGCCCGACGGCGTGGAGGACCTGGTGGTGCTGCCCGAGGAGCGCGGCATCCTCGAACGGCTCGTCGCGGCCGAACCCGCGATCGCCTGGGACAGGCTGCTGTTCAGCGCCAAGGAGAGCGTCTTCAAGGCTTGGTACCCGCTGACCGGCCGCTGGCTGGACTTCAGCGATTGTGTGATCGAGCCTGATCCGGACCGGGGAACCTTCACAGGCACCCTCAAGGTCCCCGGACCGGTCGTCTCCGGGAAACAGATCGACCGCTTCGAGGGGTGGTGGCACAGCTCGGCCGGTGAGGGCACCGGCCTCCTGGCCACGGCGGTCGTCGTCCGTGGGCGAGATCCGCTGTCCTGACTCCGCGCTCCGGCTCCCGCTCGCGGCACGCCCTCCCGGCCGGCCCGGGGGTCAGCCCACGTACGCCGGCGGCTGGCGGTCCTTCCACGGCACGGCCTGCTCCAACTGCGCGGCCACCTGGAGCAGGAGATCCTCCCGGCCGTGCGCCGCGACGAGCTGCACCCCGATCGGCAAACCCTCCACGCTCTGGCCGAGAGGCAGACTGACGGCCGGGTTCCCCGAGACGTTGAAGGTGGCCGTGAACGGCCCGTGCGTGAAGATGTGACTCAGCCAGGAGCGCACCGAATGGTGTGGACCGTCGTAGTTCAGGGTGGCGTGCGGAGCGGGCAGCCGGGCCAGCGTCGGCGTGACCAGCAGGTCGTACTCCTGGAAGAACCGGCCCACGGGCCGGGTCACCCGGTTCTGGGCCTCCATCGCCTTCATGACGTCCTGCACGGTGAACGCCTCGGTCTCGGCGAGCACACGCCGCGACACCGCTTCCAGCGACGAGACGTCGGGCCGGCGGGGTGCGCCCCGCAGCACTGCGGCACCTGTGGTGACGGCGGTGAGCATGGCGGCCTCGACGACCGCCTCACCATCGACGTCCAGCCCGGTCTCGGTCACCGTGTGACCGATCCACTCCAGCACCTTGCCGACGGTCACCGTGGCCTCCGCCACCTGCGCGTCCACAGACCCGCCCGTCCACGCCGAGGTGGTGAGTGCCACCCTCAGCCGCCCCGGATCGGTACGGATGGCCTCGGCATACGGGCGTACCGGCGGTGGCGCCTGGTACTTGTCGCCGACCGGGGGCGCGCCGACCGCGTCCAGCAGATGCGCCGTGTCCCGCACGGTACGGGTCACCGCGAACTCCACGAGCTGCCCGAAGGCGACCTCACCGCTCAGCGGCCCGCAAGGGGTGCGCCCGATCCCCGGCTTGAGGCCGACGAGACCGCAGGAGGACGCCGGGACGCGAATGGAGCCGCCCGCGTCGTTGGCGTGCGCCAGCGGTACCGCGCCCGCGGCGACGAGCGCGGCCGCGCCACCGCTCGACCCGCCCACGCCGCGCCCGGGGTTCCAGGGATTGCGGGTGGGGCCGTAGCGCACCGACTCGGTCGCGAAGTTCAGCCCGAACTCCGGAGCGGTGCTCTGCCCGAGCGCCGCCAGGCCCGCGGCACGGAACCGGGCCATCAGGTCGTGGTCGACCACCGCGTAGGCGCCGTTGATGCTGCGGCTGCCGAGCGTGAACGGCACGCCCTGGGCGAAGGGGCCGCTGTCCTTGATGACGAAGGGGATCCCGCCCAGCGGCCCGTCGGGCTCATGAGCCAGGGACGGGTCGAACAACGGCCGGGTCAACGCGTTGAGATCGGCGTCGGCCCGCTCCAGCGCAAGCCGTGCCACCTGCTCCACCTCGGCCGCGCTCACCTCCCCGTCCCGGATCAGCTTCCGCAGACCGACCGCGTCGAAGGACGCGTACTCGTGGAGTTCCAGTGGTCCCAGCTCCTGGCCTCGTTGCCGACGTGTGGTCAGTGCCGCGTCTTCGCGGTCTCGATGTGCCTGGTGATCTCGCCCACGACGCTCTCCGCATGTGCGCTGACGAAGAAGTGCCCGCCGGTGAAGACCCGGATGCGGAACGGGGCGACCGTGTGCTGCGCCCACGCCCTGGCCTCAGCCACGTCCACCAAGGGGTCGTCGTCGGCCGTCAGGGCGACGACCGGGCAGTTCAGCGGGGGCCCCGGCTCGTAGCGGTACGTCTCGACGGCACGGTAGTCGCTGCGCATGGCCGGCAGGACCATCCGCAGGACCGCCTCGTCGGCGAGCACCTCCATGTCGGTGCCGCTCAGCCGCCGCAACTCCCTGACGAGCCCGTCGTCATCGAGCAGATGGACCCGTTCGCTGCGATGACGCGAGGGCGCCGTGCGCCCGGACGCGAACAGCCCCAGCGGCACGATCCCCCGTACTTCGAGCCGCCGCGCGACCTCGAAGGCTATCGTCGCCCCCATGCTGTGGCCGAACAGGGTCAGCGGCCGGTCCGCCCAGCGCACGAGCTCCTCGGTGATCCGGTCGGCCAGGGTCGCGATGTCGTCCACATGCGGTTCGTTCATGCGGTCCTGCCGGCCCGGGTACTGCACCGCCAGAACGTCGACGCCGGGGGCCATCGCCCGGGAGACGGGGAAGTAGAACGTGGCCGACCCACCGGCGTGCGGGAAGCAGACCAGACGGGTACCTGCCTCCGGCGCCGCGTGGAACCGGCGGATCCAGCCGCTGCTCATGGGCAGTTCAGCCACAGCTCTCACCCTTCGACGTACAAGCTCTTACTGAAGCGACGGCTACCCTAACTTGATCTTTAACATCCGATATCGAACGATGCGTCGAACCCGATCACACGGGCCGGTGCCCGGCGCGCGCCGGGGTGGCCTCCATCTGAACATGCGCTCCGCCCGGGCAGTGCAAGCGTCCGCTACGAAGACCGTGAGGGCGGGCCTGACCTCGTCAAGGCCTTCCGGGCGAACCTGACTCGTCCCTCGCGACACCCGTCGGCGCCACCGGAATCGGTACCGGATCACGCCCTCGCCGCGTGACGGGAACGTGTCCGAGATCACGGAGCGGTTCGTAGATCAATTTCAGCCACCCGTTATGCTTGTCTTGTTCGCTTGTTCCTGTAAGACTTCCTTTCATTGTGACCGGTTTTGTCGGAGCTTCGGCTCGTCACATCGGTGACAGGGGGGCGGGGCAGGGGAGGCGAGCCGCCCGGCATCAACCTGGGGCCCGCTCGCGCGGAACATTCGGTACGGCCTTCAGGGGCGAGAAAGACGGTCGTTCGGACACTGTGAAGTGCCGGGCGCGAGGGGCGGGTCGGACTCAATCATGCGCAAGAATCGAAGTGGCACCGTCCGTGGCGCTCGTCTCTCCGATATGCGTCGGCTCATGGAGCTGGAAAGTCTCTGCTGGTCCGAGGGTCTTCGAATACCTGAACAGGTCATCAGGCAGCGCCTTCTGACGCACCCCGTGGGGCAGTGGGTCGTCGAATCCGACGGTGTCGTGCGAGGTGTCGTCTACTCCCAGCGCATCGACCACGCGGACGACTTGCTGTCCGTCCGATTCGACACGGCCGACCGGCTTCACCGGCCCGACGGCGCGGTCGCGCATGTGCTCTCGCTGAACATCGATCCCCGCGAGCAGGGTTCAGGACACGGCGACATGCTGCTGGAACACCTGCTGACCTGGTGCCATGACGACGGGAACACCGAGCTGGTGGTAGGGGTGACCCGCTGCCGTGACGTCAAGCGGCATCCCGAGTTCGAACTGCATGAGTACATCGGGGCGACGAACGCGCAAGGGCGTTGTCTGGACACCGTATTGCGCATGCATCAGCTGCACGGGGCCGAGGTGCGCCGTCTCGTTCCGGGATATCGTCCCAATGATCTCGTCAACGGAGGCAACGGCGTCCTCGTGGCCTACGATCTCCCCGGTCGTCAGGAGCGGGTTCGGCAGCTGTCGCAGGATGCCTCGGCGCGGTCCGTCGATATCCCCGAAACCAGTCAACTGCACAGCGAGATACTGGGTTTCATCGACGAGGCACTCGGCGGTCCGGCCGAATACGAGGGAATCGCGAACCCGCTGGAGAGCCCGCTTTTCGAGCTGGGACTCGATTCCGCAGGACTCCTTGATCTTCAGGACAGGATGCAGGCCCGGTTCGGAATTCAACTCGAATCGCTCTTCTTCTTCGAGCACAACACCGGCGCACGGATCATTTCGTATCTCGATGGCCTCAGGGGAGAGGAATCGAGCCACACGCCGGACATCCCGCGGCCGATCCGAACGGGGCCGGTCGCCGCATCCGAGGAACCCGGGGGCTCCGCCGAGCCCCGTCACCCTGCCGGACCTGCCGCGCGGGCCAGATCTGCCGACCGGGGCGTGCGCCGTGCCGGGGATTCCGACCGGGACAAGGCCGTGGCTCGTCCCGCCGTCACGGGACAGCACGATGACCGCGACATCGCGATCATCGGCATGGCCTGCCGGCTGCCCGGTGGCATCGAGGACCCCACCGCGCTGTGGCAGCTCCTCGAAGAAGAGCGCTGCGCGGTCGGGACGCTGCCTGACGGACGCTGGCAGTGGCCCGCAGGGGTCGGCCCCGACACCCACCCCGGGATCGACCGCGGCGGATTCGTCGCCGACGCGGGGTCCTTCGAGGCGCCCCTCTTCCGCATCACGCCCCACGAAGGGCACCGCATGGACCCGCAGCAGCGCTGGATGCTGGAACTGGCCTGGGCCTGCCTGGAGGACGCCGGATATCCGGCGGGAGCGGTAGCCGGCGCGCCGATGGGCGTCTTCGTCGGTGCCAGCGGGTCGGACTACCAGCGGACCATGGACACGGACCGGCTGCCCGTGCGGGCGCACAGCGGACTGGCGACGTCCATGGCGATCATCGCCAACCGCGTCTCCTACTTCTACGACCTGCGCGGCCCGAGCGTCCAGCTGGACACCGCGTGCTCCAGCTCCCTGGTGGCCGTGCACTCGGCGGTGCGCGCTCTGCGCGCGGGGGAGTGCACCACGGCCCTGGTCGGTGGCGTCAACCTCCTGTGCCACCCGGCCGACAGCATCGCCTACCACCAGGCGGGCATGCTGTCGCCCGACGGCTTGTGCAAGACCTTCGACGAGTCGGCGAACGGCTACGTGCGCTCCGAGGGCGGAGCCGTCCTGCTGCTGAAGCCGCTGGCGGCGGCGCTCGACGACGGCGACCACGTGCACGCCGTCATCAAGGGCAGCGCCACCAACCACGGTGGCCAGGCGGGCGGCCTGACCGTCCCCAGCGCGTCCATGCAGGCGAGCCTGGTCCGGACGGCGCTCGCCGACGCGGGGGTGGCCCCCTCCGACATCAGCTACGTCGAAGCGCACGGCACCGGCACGGCGCTCGGCGATCCCATCGAAGTCCAGGGACTCGCCCGGGCCTTCGGGACGAGCGAGGCACCCTGCGCGATCGGATCGGTGAAGACGAACCTGGGGCACCTGGAAGCCGCCGCGGGCATCACCGGACTGATGAAGATCGTGCTGTCCATGCGGCATCAAAAGCTTCCCGCCTCGCTCCACTTCTCGCGGCTCAATCCGAAGATCACCCTGGACGGCACGCCGTTCTCCGTCGCGCGACGGCTCGCGGACTGGGAACTCGACGGCCGTCCCGCCCGCCTCGCCGGGGTCAGCAGCTTCGGCTCGGGCGGCAGCAACGCCCACGTGATCGTCGCGCAGGCCCCCGCCCCCGCCCGGGAGAAGGCGGCCGGGCGCGGTGAACCGGCCTCGGACGAACGTGTTGCGTCCGTGGTCGTGCTGTCGGCGGAGACCGAGCCGCAGCTCGTACGCCAGGCGGAGCTCCTGCTCGCTCATCTGCGGCGCGAACGGCCGACCGACGCCGGTCTCAGGGACCTCGCCTACACGACGCAAGTGGGCCGCGAGGCCCTGAGCGAGCGTCTCGGGCTGCTGGCGACGGATGTCGCTTCGCTGGAAAGCCTCCTGGAAGCCTTCGTGTCGGGTGACACGCTCCCGCCCGCCGTCCTGCGGGGACGCGCGAAGAGGAACGGCGCGACGACCCCGGTCACCGGCCCCGAGGGCCCGGAAGGCTCTGCGGGCCCGGACCGCTCGCCCGGCGAGGTGCTGGCCGCGTGGGTGCGGGGCGCGAAGGCCGACTGGGAAGCGCTCCACCAGGGCGTCGAGCGCCCACGGCGCGTCCCCTTGCCCACCCACGCCTTCGCGAAGAAGCGCTACTGGTTCGACCAGACCGCCGCCGTGGACGTGCCGGCACACCAGCGGCGGCACCCGCTGCTCCAGCGCGAAGCCGCGCCGGGCGGCACGGACATCGCCGTCTTCGCTTCGACGTTCACCCCGCAGGAACCCTTCCTGCGTGACCACCGTGTGGGCGGCGAGCCGGTGCTGCCGGCCGTCGCGTACCTGGAGATGGCACGTGAGGCCCTCGACCGTACGCTGCCGGCGGCCCAGGGCGGGGCCTTCGCGCTGTGCCTTGAGAACGTGGTGTGGACCCGGCCCATCGCCGTGCGGGACGAGGGACGAACGGTCCGCACCGTCCTGACGGGCGGCGCGGATGTCGCCGAGCACGGCTCGTCGGGGACCGAGCCCGACACGGCAGGCCGCATGTCGTACGAGATCCGCACCGGTTCCCTCTCCGAGGCCGAGGGTGCGCACGTGGTGCACTCGCGAGGCGTCGGGTCACGCCGACGCGTCACCCCGCCGGCTCCGCTACCGATCGAGGAACTGAAGTCCCGCATGCGCGCGGCGGTTCTCGGAGCCGACGACTACTACGCGGCGTTGCGCGCCGCGGGGCTCGACTACGGCGACACCCACCGCGCCGTACGGTCGGTACACCTGGGAGAAGGGGAGCTGCTGGCCTTCCTCACCCTGCCCTCGGCCGCCGTCCGGACCCGGGGCGACTACGTGCTGCACCCCAGCGTGCTCGACGGCGCGCTGCAGGCGGCGTTCGCACCGGAGCTCCACGCCGCAGCAGGGGCCTGGAGCGCGCCCCTGCCCTTCGCCCTGGACCGTCTCGACGTGTTCGCGGACACGCCCGCATCCGCATGCGTCTGGATACGCGAGGTCCCGGGCACGTCGAGCCAGGTGCGGCGACGGGACCTCGACCTCTGCGACGAACGGGGAAACATCTTCGCGTCACTTCGGGGCTACTCCATGCGGAAGACCACGGAACCGGCCGAGACGGCCGCCACAGGAGAAGTGACGCTGTTTAGGCCCGTATGGCGCGAACAGCCCGCCCCCACCCGCGCGTCGGCCCCGGACGCGGACTCCGGCCACGCCGTGCGGCTGGTCCTCGCCTGCGGCTTCGAGGACCGGCTGGGTGAGCTGCGTGCCCTGGCACCGTACCTGTCGTTCGTGGAACCGCCCGAGGAGGACGGGTCCGCCGCTCCCGCCCTGGCCACGGTCGCGGAGTGGGCGGTCGAGCTGCTTCGCACGGTCAAGGGCCTCCTGCTCGGCAGGCCCACGGGTTCCGTGCTCCTCCAGGTGCTGACTCCCTCGCACGGTGAGGGAGCGACGTACCAGGCGCTGTCCGGCCTGCTGAGGACGGCGCGACAGGAGAACCCCGCCCTGATCGGGCAGGTCATCGCGGTACCCGACGGCTCCCCGGCCCCGTATCTGGTCGCGAAGCTGGAGGAGGACGCCCGCTCGCCCGAGGACCACCGGATCAGCCATGCCGAGGGTGACCGCCGTACCGTCCTCGGCTGGGAGCCCCTCCCCGACGCCGATGCTGCCGGAGTCACCGGGACCGAGGTCCCGGTGACTCCCCGCCCGGTGCGGTGGCGAGCCGGCGGCGTGTACCTCATCACCGGTGGCGCGGGCGGCCTGGGGCCGGTCTTCGCCGAGGAGATCGCCCGGCGGGCGAAGGGCGCTGTGATCTGCCTGACCGGCCGGTCCCCGCTGAGCCCGGAGAGGGACGCCGTGCTCGACGCGCTGCGTGCCGGGGGCGCCGAGGCGGAGTACCACGTCCTGGACGCGGCCGACGGACCGGCCACCGGGAGACTCGTCGCCGACCTGGAGCGACGCCACGGCGCGCTGCGCGGCGTGATCCATGCCGCGGGCGTGATCCAGGACAACTTCCTCACGAAGAAGCCGGTGGCGGAGTTCCGCCGTGTCCTGGCGCCGAAGCTCGACGGCTGCCGCAGTCTCGACGAGGCGACCAAGGACGCCGACCTGGACTTCTTCGTACTGTTCTCGTCCATCACGGGCGCGACCGGAAACGTCGGGCAGGGCGATTACGCCGTGGCCAACGCCTTCCTCGACGAGTTCGCGCGGCAGCGCGGCGCGCTGGTCGACGCGGGCCGGCGCAGCGGTCGTACGGTGGCCATCGGGTGGCCGTTGTGGCACGGCGGAGGAATGGGGGCCGACGAGGCCACCCGCCGGGTGCTGCGGGTGCGCAGCGGGCTGCTGCCCATGACGACCGAGGCCGGGGTCGCGGCCTTCCACCGTGCGCTGGTCAGCGGCGAGACCCATGTGGTCGTAGGAGCGGGGGAGGAGGCGCGCCTCCTGGCCCTCCTGGACGGGGACGAGGAGCACAGCCGATCGGACGGGCCCGCCGCTCATCAGCCCGGCACGGGTGAGGCCGACGGTGTGGATGCTGCCGAGGACGACCGTGCGCTCGAGGCGCGGACGGTGCGCTTCCTCAAGGAGGAGCTGTCGCGCATCACCCAGCTGCCGCTCGCCGAGCTGGACGAGGACGAGCCGCTCGGTTCGTACGGCATGGACTCGATACTGGCGACCGAGCTGACGTCCGGGCTGGCGACGACGTTCGGCTCGCTGTCCATGACGCTCCTCTTCGAGTACCACACCCTCGCCGAGCTGGGCGCCTACTTCGTGGCCGGCCACCGCACCACCTTGGACACGCTGTTCGCCCGGACCGGAGCACCGGTTGCTCAGGCCGCCCCTAAAACCGCTGCGGCTCCTGCCCCCGTGTCCCCCGCCGGCGCCGTTCGCGAGGTCGCCCACGGCGCCGGGTCCCAGCAGTCCGCAGCGCTGGACATCGCGATCATCGGCCTCTCCGGCCGCTATCCCGAATCGCGCGACGTGCGGGAGTACTGGCAGAACCTGCGGGACGGACGCGACTGTGTCGTCGAGGTCCCGGAGGACCGCTGGGACTGGCGCGCGTACTACTCCGAGGACCGCACCCGGCCCGGCCGTCACTACAGCAGGTGGGGCGGGTTCATCGCCGAGGTCGACCGGTTCGACCCGTTGTTCTTCAACATCTCGCCGCACGAGGCGGACTACCTCGACCCCCAGGAGCGGTTGTTCCTGGAGCACGCCTGGACGGCGATGGAGGACGCCGGCTACACCCGGGAGCGGCTGCGGCGCACCGGCGGTGAGGCCGGTGACGGCCAGGTCGGCGTGTACGCGGGAGTGATGTGGGGTCAGTACCAGCTGCTGTTCCCCGGCGGGGACGCCGTCCCCGGCAACCCGAACGCGATCGGCAGCAGCTATGCCAGCGTCGCGAACCGCGTCTCGTTCGTGATGAACCTGCACGGCCCCAGCATGACCGTGGACACCATGTGCTCCAGCTCGCTCACCGCGGTGGAGCTGGCCTGCCGGGACCTCCGCCAGGGCCGCACCAAGCTGGCTTTCGCGGGCGGGGTGAACGTGACGGTCCACCCGAACAAGTACCTGGCGCTGAGCACCGGGCAGTTCATCTCCGGCAAGGGCCACTGCGAGAGCTTCGGCATCGGCGGGGACGGCTACATCCCCGGTGAGGGTGTCGGTGTCGTCCTGCTGAAGCCGCTGCACGACGCGGAGCGCGACGGCGACCACATCTACGGGGTCGTCAAGGGCAGCGGCATGTCGCACGGCGGCCGCACCAACGGCTACACGGTGCCGAACCCGCGCGCGCAGCAGGCCGCGATCCACGGCGCGCTGCGCGAGGCCGGGGTCGACCCGAGGACCGTCAGCTACGTCGAGGCGCACGGCACGGGAACCAAGCTCGGCGACCCCATCGAGATCGCCGGACTGAGCCAGGCGTTCAGGACCGCGTCCGCGACCGGCACCGCCGACAGCCGGTACTGCTACCTCGGTTCCGCGAAGTCCAACATCGGACACTGCGAAAGCGCCGCCGGGATCGCGGGGCTCACCAAGGTGCTGCTCCAGCTCCAGCACGGCCGGATCGCGCCGTCGCTGCACTCCGCGACGCTGAACCCGGACATCGACTTCACCCGTACCCCGTTCGTCGTCAACCAGGAACTGCGCGACTGGGAGCGCCCGGTCGTCGACGGCCGTACGCACCCGAGGACCGCCGGCATCTCCTCGTTCGGCGCCGGCGGCTCGAACGCGCACCTGGTGGTGGCCGAACACGTGGACATGCGTCCCGCACCGTCGACGGGGACGCGGACACCGCTGCTCTTCCCGCTCTCCGCCAAGAACGAGGAGCGGCTGCGGGCGTACGCGGTCGAACTGCTGCGCTTCGCCCGCGACGCGGACGAGACCGGCTCCCCGAGGGCCACCCCGGCGGACCTGGCCTACACCCTGCAGACAGGGCGCGAGGCGATGGACGAGCGGCTCGGTGTGATCGCCGACTCGTTCGCGGCGCTCGCCGGGAAGCTCGAGCGGTACCTGGCGGGCGAGGACGGCGTCGAAGGCCTGTACCGGGGCAACGCCAAGCGGGACAGGCAGGCCCTCTCGCTCATCCCCGCCGAAGAGCTCGCGGAGACCCTCGGCAGGCTCGTACAGCGCGGCAAGTCGGCCGAGCTCCTGGGACTGTGGGTGCGCGGGGCGACGCCCGACTGGCAGCGACTGCACACCCGTACGACCCCCGTCCCCCGCATGATCAGTGCGCCGACCTACCCGTTCGCCCGTGAACGGCACTGGGTACCGGAAACGGCACAGATGGCCGAGGCCGGGCCGAAGACGCGGGCCGGTCTCGCGCACGGCACCCGGCCCGTGCCCGCGGCAGCGACCGTGCGCGCGACCGAGGCCGGCGCCGGTTCCCCGACCGGGCTCGAACCCCCGGCCCGTGAGGCCCTGTTCCTGACCAAGCAGTGGCGGCCGGCCCCGATCGGTACGGCACGGACGCGGCACACCGCCGTCGTCGTCCTGCACGACAGGTCCACCCGGCGTCTCGCCGAAGCCCTCTCGGCCCTGTTCGACGACGCGACACTGCTGGAGGCCGTCCCGGGCGCCGAGACCGCGCTCGCCCAGCACATCGGCAGGTGTTCGGCCTGGATCGACCTCACCGGCATGGCGGCGCGCACCGCCGGCGACCCTGGGGCGGACGCGGACGACGGGATCAGCGAACACCGGCCGTCCGGCCGGGCGCTGGCGCTGCTGCAGCGCGCCCTCGACGCCAAGGCGTCCCGGGACATCCGACTGCTGTACGTGACCCAGGGCCTGGAGACACCGGACGTGTCCCCTCCCGTCCCGGCGCACGCACCGGTACCGGCGTCCGGGCCGGACGGTGAGCGGGTGAACCTGGCCGGTGCCGCGCGTGCCGCGCTCTACCGGTTGCTCCAGAGCGAGTACCGGGGCCTCACGTCGTGCCACGCCGACCTGGATCCCGCCGTGCGTGAGGACGCCGAACTCGCGGCGGTCATCCACCGCGAACTCGGCGCCGGGAGCGGTGAGGCCGAGGTCTGCTACCGCGCGGGAGTGCGGCACGCCCCGGTGCTCGAGGAGAGCGCGCCGGTCGCGGCGCGAACCGCCCGGCCCGACTTCGCCGACGACGAGGTCCTCCTCGTGACGGGCGGAACGCGCGGCCTGGGCCTGTTGTCCGCACGACATCTGGTCGAGCACTACGGTGTACGCCGACTGGTCCTGACGGGCCGTGAAGCCCTCCCCCCGCGTGCCCGGTGGGCCGACGCCTGCCCGCCTTCGGTACGCGAGAAGATCGAAGCCGTCCTGGCGCTGGAGGCACGTGGCGTCACGGTGCGCGTCCTCGCGCTGCCGCTGGACCGCGCCGACGAGGTGGCCGCGGGCATCGCGACGATCGAGGCGACACTGGGGCGTGTCACGGGTGTCATCCACGCCGCCGGGCTGGTCGACACCCGTAATCCCGCGTTCGTCCGGAAGCCCGTCGCGGACATCGCCCGCGTCGTCTCCCCGAAGATCGAGGGCACCCGGAACCTGCTGGCCGCCCTCGACGCGCGGTCGCTGAGGTTCGCCGTGCTCTTCTCGTCGGTCTCCGGGGTCGTCCCCACGCTGGGCGTGGGCCAGAGCGACTACGCGATGGGCAACGCCTTCATGGACTACTTCGCGCGGGCGTGCGCCGCCGACCTGCCGGTCACCAGCGTCCAGTGGCCGAGTTGGCAGGAGGCCGGCTTCGGTGAGGTGACGAACCAGGCGTACACCGACACGGGGATCCTGAGCATCACGAACGCCGAGGGACTGTCGTTCCTGGACGAGATCCTGGCCGTGCGGCGCGGTCCGGTCGTCATGCCGGTCCGGGTCGACGCCGGGCTCTTCGACCCGGGTGCGCTGCTGGCCGCGCGCCCGGCGTCGCCCGCCGTCCCCGCACCCCGGACGCCTGCCGCCGCCGCGACGGCACCGGCGACCGTGTCCGCCCCCGCGCCCACCGCCGGCGGGCCCCTGACGAGGCGGCTCACCGACTTCCTCAGCGGTACGTTCGAAGGCCAGCTCAAGCTCGAGCCGGGCCAGCTGGACGCCGAGACCTCGTACGCGGACTACGGCGCCGACTCCATTCTGCTGGCGCAGGTCCTCCAACAGATCCGGCAGCGCCTCGACGTCCGGCTCGACCCGTCGACGCTCCTGGAGTATCCGACCCTGAGCGAACTCGCAACATGGCTGCTCACCACATACCCGACGGAGATCGCCTCGGGGTTCGGTGACGAGCCGCAACACGCAGCCCTGGACGAGGAGACGGCGAGGCGCGTGGACGAGAAGCCGCCCGGCGCCCCGGAAACAGGGTGGCCTGCCGCATCACCTGCCCCGGCCGAACCCGCTGCGCGGACCGCGCCGGCCTCCCGCGCGGCCGTGGCGGCTGCCGAGATCGGGGCCGAGGCCGCGTTCGACGGTGCGCGCGGCACGGCCGTCGCCGTCATCGGCATGGCCTGCCGACTGCCCGGCGCACCCGATGTCGACGCCTACTGGGACCTGCTCTCCCAGGGCCGCTCCGCCGTCCGTGAGGTCCCCACGAGCCGCTGGGGACGCCCCACCGGCTTCCACGCCGGACTGATCGACGACGTGTTCGGCTTCGATCCCGGCTACTTCATGCTGCACGCCGAGGACGTCCGCGCCATGGACCCCCAGGCCCTGGTGCTGCTGGAGGAGAGCCTCAAGGCCGTCCACCACGCCGGGTACCGGCTCGGGGAGCTGGACGGTACCCGTACGGGTGTGTATGTCGGCGCCCGCAGCCGCAGCCGGGCCGACGACGCCCTCGTCGTCGAGGCGCGCAACCCGATCATGACCGTCGGGCAGAACTACCTGGCCGCCAATGTGTCCCAGTTCTTCAACTGGCACGGCCCCGCCATGGTCATGGACACGGCCTGCTCGTCCTCGCTGGTGGCGATGAAGGTCGCCACCGACGCGCTGGCGGCGGGCTCGGTCGACCTGGCTCTGGTCGCGGGCGTCAGCCTGCTGGCCGACCCCTCCGCCCATGAGCTGTTCCGCCGCCGTGGACTGCTCCGGGAGGACGGGGAGTTCCACATCTTCGACCGCAGGGCCGGCGGCGTCGTCCTGGGCGAGGGCGCGGGCGTCGTGGTCCTCAAACCGCTGACCCAGGCCGAGCGGGACGGTGACACGGTGTACGCCGTCGTAGAAGGCGTGGCCATCAACAACGACGGCCGGACCGCCGGACCGGCGACCCCCAACCTGACCGCCCAGAAGGAGGTCATGAGGGAAGCGCTCCGTCTGGCCGGCCGCCGGCCGGACCAGGTCGCCCACCTGGACGTCAACGGCTCCGGTTCCGAGATGACCGACCTCCTCGAACTCAAGGCCGTCGAGGCGGTCTACGGGCAGGACCGGACCAGACCTCTGGGCCTCGGCTCGATGAAGCCCAACATCGGGCACCCGCTCTGCGCCGAAGGCATCGCCGCCTTCATCAAGGTGGCGCTCATGGTCCACCACCAGCGCACGGTGCCGTTCCTGTCCGGCGCCCGGCCCATGGAGCACTACGCGCCCGACCCCACGCGCCTCGTCTTCCCGAGGCACGCGGGGGCGACGGACCTGCCGTGCGCGGCACTGAGCAGCTTCGCCGACGGCGGTACCAACGGTCACGTCGTCGTGGGACACCACGTGCCTCGCTTTCCGGTGCGGCGCCGCCCGGTCGAGCTCCCCGCGCTCAACCGGACCGATGCGCGCACCGGTGAACGCGTCGGCGCCGCCGCCTCGCCGATGGTGTGGACACGGCGCATCGACGCCCGGGACGCAGTCCTGGACGGCCACCGTGTCCACGGGCGGCGGCTGTTGCCCGGCCTGGCATGGATCGACCTGCTGTACGGCTGTTTCGCGGAGATCACGACGGGGCCTGCGTACCGCGAACTCTCCCTCCTGGACGTGACCATCTACCGGCCGCTGGCCGTGGACGCCGACAGTGCCGTGGAGATCCGCGTCGAGGCGCGCGCCGAGACCCCGGATACCTGGCGCATCACGGTGACCGACGCCCCGGCGCAGGGCCACGCCGCCGGTCCGGGGGCGGCGCCCTACGTCACGGCGGAGATGCACCGGTCGGCGGGCGGGGCCACGGGCTTCGCGACGAACATTCCGGACGAGGTGCGAGCCGTGCTGCGCGACCCCGGCGGGCGGGTACGCGACCTCGAGGAGATCTACCGGGACTTCCGTGCGCAGGAGCTCGTCCATGCCGGCCTGATGAAGGCGGTCGGCGCCGCGTACACCGGGTTCGACGACATCTGGCTGCGGGTCGCCGTCGACGAGCGGGCCGCGAGCGGTGAGCGGAGCGAACGGCTGTTCCACCCCGCCCTGATCGACGGCAGCGCGGTGGCGGCCTGCGCGGTGGCCCTCGGTGAGGTGCCTGCGGGCGGTGACCCGGTGGACGGCGAGAAGCGCCTGTTCCTGCCGCTCCACTACGCCTCGTTCCGGGCCGGCGCCTCGCTGGGCCGCGCCTGTTACACGCGGGTGCGGCGCGACTCGATCGAGCGGCGGGAGGAACTGCTCACCTTCAGCATGGAGTTCTTCGACAGCGAGGGGCACAGGATCGGCGAACTGGCGGACCTCACCACGAAGGTGGTGCGCGACGCCGGACACATCGATCCCGCACGCCGCGACGACGGGCCAAAAACCGATTTTGCCGCCCGAGCGGGAACGGGCACCGGGACCCGCACGGGGACCGGATCCGCCGGCCGGGACGCGGCGCTGCTCCCGCCCGACGGGATCGGAGCCGCGGTGACCTCGGTCCTCGCCGCCCGGCTCGGTGTCCCGGCGGACCAGGTGGGCATGCACACGAGTTACTACGCCCTCGGCCTCGACTCCGCCACCCTCCTGCGGACGGCGGGGGAGATCGGGGAGCGGCTCGGGACGAGGCTGTCGCCGACGCTGCTGTTCGAACACCCGACGGCGGCCGAACTGGTCGCTCATCTCGTACGCGACCACCGTCCGGGTCCGGCGAGCCCTGTCCGGGCCACGCAGCCGGTCGCACCGGCGCCGTCCGTGTCATCCGTGGTGCCCGCCGCGCCGGCCGTGGGCGGCGGGGAGCCGCCCGCCGGGACGGCGCGCGGGTACGGCGAGGGCGACATCGCGATCGTGGGCATGGCCGGCCGGTACCCGAAGGCGGCGAACGTCGCCGAGTTCTGGGAGAACCTCAAGGCCGGACGGGACTGCGTCACCGAGGTGCCCGAGAGCCGGTGGCCCCGTGACACCTTCGAGGGGGAGCGCACGCCGTCCGGACGGAAGATGTCCGCCTGGGGCGGCTTCATCGACGACGTCGACCGCTTCGACGCCGAGTTCTTCGGGATCCCGGCGGACGAGGCGGCCCTCCTCGACCCCCAGGAACGGATGTTCCTGGAGGTCTGCTGGGAGGCGATCGAGGACGCCGGGTACACACCCGCCGGTCTCACCGCCTCCGGTGGTGACGGCCCGCGCCGGGCGGTCGGCGTCTTCGCCGGTGTCATGCACAAGGACTACGTGCTGGTTCAGCACGAGGCCGCCCGGCCGGACGGCCGCACCGGGCGGGCGTCCGCTCCGTTGTCACTGAACGCCGCGTCCATCGCCAACCGGGTCTCGTACTTCTGCGACTTCAGCGGCCCGTCGATGGCCGTCGACACCGTGTGCGCCTCCTCGCTCAGCGCCGTGCACCTCGCGGTCGAGAGCCTGCGGCGCGGGGAGTGCCGGGCGGCCCTCGCGGGCGGGGTGAACCTTTCGCTGCACCCGGA
The DNA here is from genome assembly GCF_053591835.1 of Streptomyces sp. NPDC002911. Classification (NCBI taxonomy): domain Bacteria; kingdom Bacillati; phylum Actinomycetota; class Actinomycetes; order Kitasatosporales; family Streptomycetaceae; genus Streptomyces; species Streptomyces sp. NPDC002911. The sequence goes on from NZ_JBSFUO010000017.1 coordinate 79,831, forward strand.
CAAGTACCGGACCTACGGCGCGCTGGAACTGCTCGCGAGCGAGGCACCGGCCCGCTCGTTCGGCGCCGGGGGAGACGGCTACGTCTCCGCCGAAGGCGTCGGGGCGGTCCTGCTCAAGCCGCTGGCGTCGGCGCTCGCGGACGGTGACGCGGTCTACGCCGTCATCAAGGGCAGCGCCGTCAACCACTCCGGTCGGACGCCGGGCATCCGGGTGCCCTCCGTCGCCGCACAGGCCGCCGTCGTCGAGGACTGCCTGAACCGCGCGGGCGTCGACCCGGCTTCCCTGGGCTGCCTCGAAGCCCATGGCACGGGCACGGAGATCGGTGACCTGATCGAGATCCAGGCACTGAGGCGGGCGTTCGAGAAGTACACGGACGCCAAGCGCTTCTGCTCGCTGGGATCCGTCAAGTCCGCCATCGGGCACGCCGAGGCCGCAGCCGGGATCAGCGGGCTGACCAAGGCGGTGCTCCAGCTGCACCACCGGACGCTGACCCCGTTGGTGCGTGCGGAGCGGACCAATCCTTACCTCGCCCTCGACGACTCGCCGTTCCGTCTGCAGACGGAACTGCAGGAGTGGCCGGCGGGCGGCCCCGGCACGCCGCGCCGGGCCGGGGTGAGCGCCTTCGGTGCCACCGGCGCCAACGCGCACATCGTCCTCGAAGAGGCGCCCTCGGTGGCCGGGCCGACGGTGAGGGACGTGCGCGAGGACCTGCCGGCACCCGTGCTCGTACCGCTGTCGGCAACGAACGACGAACGGCTGCGTTCCTACGCCGCCAAGCTGGCGCGCTTCCTGGAGACGGAGGAAGGAGCGGCGGCGGATCTCGCGGCGCTGGCCCACACCCTCCGGACCGGCCGGGTCGCCCTGGCGGAACGCGCCGTGATCCTCGCCCACGGGATCCACGAGCTGAAGAGCGCCCTCGACGGCATCGCCCGGGGCGCCGAGACCGGTGCCGGGAACGTGTGGCGGGGGCGCGGAGTCGAGCAGCTCCAGGACGGACGGCTCCTGGACGAGGACGACCTGCGCGCGGAACTGGTCGGCCGATGGTCGGCCCAGGGCAGGTGGGACAAGATCGCCGAACTCTGGCTCGGCGGCTACACGGTCGACTGGAGCGTCCTGCACGACACGTTGTCACCGCGTCGCATGCACCTGCCCACCTATCCCTTCGCCGGGCAGCGGCACTGGGTCACCCCCCGCCGCGGCGAGGCAGGCGCGTCCGAGCGGACGCGCGCCGCGACCACCGAGGCGTCGAGCGAGGGGCCCGTGGGTGTGCCGGAGGACGGCGGCGTCCACTGGCGGTTCGTCCCCGAGGACGAGGAACTGCCCGCACCGTCCATGGACACGGCGCGCCCCGGGCACACGGCCGAGGAGAGGGCGCGGGGCTTCCTGCGTCAGCTGGTCGCCGCGCGTCTGGGACGGCCGGTCCGCGAGATCGGCGCCCACGACGGCCTGATCGCCACGGGGCTGACCTCGCTGGGGGCCGTCGGCCTGACCAGGGACCTGGTCGCCACGGTCGACCCGGGGTTCCTGCCCAGCACGCTGTTCGAGCACGGCACGATCGCCGAGCTGGCCGCGCACCTGGCCGTGCGGCGCCGTGCGGAACTGTCGCGCCTGGTGGCCGCGAGAACAGAGGAACAGCCCCGCCTCCAGCGGCCCGAGCGGGCGGACGGCCCGAAGCCGGAGGTCCTGGCGGTGCTCGAGCGCCTGCAGACCGGCGCCCTGCACCTGGACGACGCCATCGCGCTCCTCGACACAGGAAGAAACGAGAAGTGAAGCACGAGCTCAACGCCCTCATCGCGGACTACCGGGCGGGCAGGATCAGCGGCAGTGAGGTCGGGGATCTGCTGCGTGAGCTGCGGCGGCAGCCGCCGCAGGGGCGTCCCGCGCCGTCCGGCTCGGGGGCGCGCACCTACGGGCTCTCCGAGGGACAGCACGGTCTGTGGGCGCTCCAGCGGGCGTACCCGGACATGGCCGCGTACAACGTGCCGCTGTGCTTCCGCGTCCTCCACCTGGACGTACCTGCCTTCCAGAAGGCATGCCGGGCGCTGGTGGCACGTCATCCGGTGCTCAGCACGGTGATCCACCGGGAGGGGGACACCCCCTGCCAGTCGGTCGACCCCGGCCGGGAGCCCGACTTCGCCCGGGTCGATCTGACAGGTGTCGCCGACGAGGGCGAGGCGCTGGCGGCCGTCCGACGCGAGAGCAAGAGGCCGTTCGTCATGGACGGCACCTCCGCGGACGGAGAGGGCCTGTTCCGGGTCCGTGTCTTCGACCGCCCGGCGCACGGGTCGATCGTGCTGATCACCGTCCACCACGTCATCTTCGACGGCAGCTCGGCGAGGCTGCTGATGACCGCGCTGTTCGAGGCGTACGAGGCGCTGCGGGGCGGGGCCGGGCCGGTGGCGCCCACGGATCCCGGGAGCGGGACCGGCGCGGGCTTCCACGACTTCGTGGACGGGGAACGGCGGACTCTGGCCGAGCGCGGCGGGGAGCTCCTCCCGTACTGGCGCGACCGGCTCGCCGGACCGCTGCCCGTTCTGGACCTGCCGACCGACCGGGCCCACACGGTGCTGACGGACCGCTTCGCCGGGGACACCCGTGCCGACCGGGTGCCCGCGGAACTCGTCACCCGCATCAGGGAGACGGCCGCCGGCCTGCGCGTCTTCGTCTCGACGGCGATGCTCACCGCCTACGCGGCGACCCTTGCCTCGTACTCCGGCGATTCCGGGGCGGCCGAGGCCCGGCGCGAGCTGATCGTCGGAATGCCGGTGAACGAGCGCGGCGGCGAGGAGCTCGCCGAGGCCATGGGGCTGATGATCAACATGGTGCCGGTCCGCGTCGCGCTGCCGGACGGGGCCACGTTCGGTGAGATCGTCTCCGCCGTGCAGCGCGACGTCGCCGACGACATGCTGCACAGCCACCCCTTCTCCGCGCTGGTCCGGGAACTCCGGCCGGACACGCCCCCCGGCCGCTCCCCGGTGTTCCAGGCGGCGTTCGTCTTCCAGGACGTCCTCGACGGCATCTCCGGTCCTGGCCGGCCGTACGAACTCGTCGAGGAGCTTCACCAGGAGGGGGAGTACGAGCTCTCACTGGAGGTCTGGGGCAGCGGCGACGCCTTCACCTTGTACTGGAAGTACCAGCCGGAGCTCTACAGCCGCTCCTTCGTCGAGCGGCTCGGGGAGCGTTTCGTACGCGTCCTGACGGCGGTGTGCGACGAGCCCGGAACGCCCCTGGCCGAGCTGTGCGAGCGGTTCGCGGACACGGCCGGTACCGAAGAGACCTGCGTGCACGGCCTCTTCGAGGAGGCGGCGCGCCGGACCCCCGACGCGATCGCGGTCGCCAGTCAGGAGGAGGTGCTGACCTACGAGGCGCTGAGCCGCCGCAGCGACGCCCTGGCCGCGTACCTCGTGGAGCGGGGGGTGCGGCGCAACGACCTGGTGGCCGTCCTGCTCGACAGGTCGGCCGACATGGTCGTCACGCTGCTCGGGATCCTCAAGTCGGGCGCGGCCTTCGTGCCCCTCGATCCGGAGCTGCCCGTCGCCCGGCTGACCGACATCGTCGCCGACAGCGGCACCGTCCTGATCGTCACCCAGGCACGTCACAAGGACCGCGCCCGGGACCTGTTCGACGGCCGTCCGCGCGCCGGTGGCGCCGAGGCGGTGCCGCCCTCGCTGCTGGTGATCGACGAACAGCGGGAGCGGACAGCGGCCGCCGCCCCGGCCGACGGGCCGGTGCGGGTCGAGGTGAGCGGGGACGACCTCGCCTACGTCATCTACACCTCCGGGAGCACGGGCCGCCCCAAGGGCGTGATGATCGCCCACCGGGGCTTCGGCGATCTGCTGCGCTCGATGCGGCGGGAGCCCGGCATGGGCGCGGCGGACACCCTCTTCGCCGTCACCACCATCAGCTTCGACATGGCACAGGTCGAGCTGTTCCTGCCCCTGGTCAGCGGTGCCCGCTGCTATGTCTGCGACAGCCCGACGATCAAGGACGTCGAGCGCCTCAAGGAGCGCGTCGCCACGGTGCGGCCCACCGTCATGCAGGCGACGCCCGCGACCTGGAGCATGCTCTTCCACTCCGGCTGGCGCAATCATGAGGGCGTACGGATCCTCTGCGGCGGCGAGGCACTGCCCAGGACGCTGAAGGAGTACTTCCGGGACACCGGCTGCGAGGCGTGGAACCTGTACGGGCCGACGGAGACCACCGTCTACGCCACGGGCGGACGCATTCGCTTCGACGCCCCGACCACCATCGGCAGGCCGGTCGCCGGCGCCCGGGTCCACATCCTCGACGAGCGGCTGCGGCCGGTGGCGGCCGGGGAGACCGGTGAACTGTGTGTCGCCGGTACCGGAGTGGCCCGGGGCTACGTGAACCGTCCCGACCTGACCGCGAAGAACTTCATCGACCACGACCTCGTGCCCGGCGGCAAGCTCTACCGCACCGGAGACCTGGCCCGCTGGACCGGGGACGGCGAGATCGACTACCTCGGCCGGCTGGACTTCCAGGTGAAGATCCGTGGGTACCGGATCGAACCGGGTGACATCGAATACCACCTGGGCAGGCATCAGGACGTCGCCCGGTGCGTGGTCGTGGCGCGCGGCGAGGACGGCGCCAAGCAGCTTGTCGCGTACTACGTCCCGCGCCTCGCGGGACCCGCGGGTGACCCCTCCGGGACGTTCAAGGAGCATCTGCGCGGGCTGCTGCCGGCGTACATGGTTCCCGACTTCTTCGTGGCGATCGACGCCGTCCCGCTGACGGGCAGCGGCAAGGTGGACCGCAACGACCTGATCGCGCGGGAGGTGTCGTCGGCCGGGGCCCCGCCGGTGCCCGTGGATCCCGCGACGCACGCGGTTTCCCGGGCGCCGGGGGCCGCCGGGACCGATGCCGGGGCCGACGCCGAGAAGGAGGTCCTCGCCATCTGGCAGGACGTCCTCAAGGTACGGGACCTCGCCCCCACCGCCTCCTTCTTCGAGGTGGGCGGCAACTCCCTGTCGGCCGTCGTCCTCGCCGACCGGATCAGCCGGCGGCTCGGGATGCCGTTCGCGGCCGCCGATCTGTTCAAGTACGCCACCGTGCGCAGCATCGCGGCGCGGGCGCGGGCCGTCGCCCCCGCGCCGACTGCGGCCCCCGCGCCGGATGCCGTACGTGTCCCGGAACCGGAGCCCGTGTCCCAGCCGAAGGCCGGGACCGGTGGAGGGCCCGTGCCCGAGGACGCGGTGGCGATCGTCGGCATCGCCTGCCGCTTCCCGGGAGCCCGCGATCACTGGGAGTTCTGGGAGAACCTCAAGCGGGGCGACGAGGCCGTGCGCCGCTGGACGGAGGAGGAGCTGCGCGAGGCCCGTGTGCCCGAGCACGTGCTGCGCGACCCGGCCTACGTCCCCTTGCGCTCCTCCATCGAGGGCAAGGAGGACTTCGACGGAGAGTTCTTCCGGCTCTCCCCGAACCACGTGGAGCTGATGGACCCGCAGTTCCGTCAACTCCTGCTGCACGCCTGGAAGGCCGTCGAGGACGCGGGTCACGACCACCGCGACATCCCCGACACCGCCGTCTACGTCTCCACCGGCAACCACTTCTACGGTGCGCCGGACGACACCGCCGAGAACCCTGCCGCCGTGCTCGACGACCCCCGCCAGTACCTGTCCTGGGTCATGAGCCAGAGCGGCACGGTCGCCTCGATGATCTCGTACCAGCTCGGCTTCGGCGGACCGAGCATGTCCGTGCACTCCAACTGCTCCTCCTCGCTGACCGCGCTCTCCCTGGCGGCCCGCGCGGTGCTGGCGGGGGAGTCGGGCTTCGCGCTCGTGGCGGCCGCCTCCGCGAACAGCGTCGACGGCCTCGGCTACATCCACCAGCCGGGTCTCAACCTCTCCGGCGACGGACACGTCAAGGCGTTCGACGCCGATGCCGACGGCATGGTCGGCGGTGAGGGAGCCGTGGCCCTGCTGATCCGCCGCGCGTCCGACGCCGTCGCCGACGGCGACCACATCTACGGCCTGCTGCGCGGTATCGCCACCAACAACGACGGCGGGGACGCCACCGGCTTCTACAGCCCCAGCGTCAACGGGCAGAGCCGGCTGATCCGGACGGTTCTGGAACGCACCGGCGTCGCCCCCCGTTCCATCGGCTACGTCGAGGCGCACGGCACCGGTACGAAGCTGGGCGACCCCGTCGAGCTGGCGGCGCTGACCGAGGCGTACCGGGAGCACACGGACGACACCGGCTACTGCGGCATCGGCTCGGTGAAGTCGAACATCGGCCACCTCGACACGGCCGCCGGACTCGCGGGCACCGTCAAGGTCCTCCTCAGCCTCTACCACGGGCAGATCCCGCCGACCCTGCACTACAACCGGCCGAACCCGCAGCTGCGGCTGGACACTTCACCGTTCCAGGTCGTGGACCGGCTGCAGGTCTGGCCGGCCGGCGACACCCCGCGCCGCGCCGCGCAGAGCTCCATCGGGCTCGGCGGGTCCAACGCGCACGCCGTCTTCGAGGAATACGTACGCGACGGCGGCCCGGCCACCACGGAGAAGAGGGCGGCCGCGGACACCGGCGGCGACTCCGTGCCCCAGCTGGTGCCGCTCTCGGCCCGCACGGCCGACGACCTCGTGCGCGCGGCCGCCGGGCTGCTGCGGTACCTGCGCGGCCCCCGGGGCGCCTCGGCGCGCCTGGACGACCTGGCTCACACACTCCAGGTGGGCCGGGTGGCGATGGCCTGCCGGGTGGCGTTCGTCGTGCGCGACCCGCGCCGACTGGCGGCCGAGCTGGAGGCGTTCGTCCAGGACCCGACCGGTGACGGATCGCCCCGGCGCTTCACGGGCGGGCGGCCGGGGAACGGGGGCCGGGCGACCGAGCGGCAGGACGCGAGGACCCGGGACGCCAAGCTCGCGCGCCGACTGGCCGAAGGCAAGCTCAAGAAGGCCGCCAAGGCGTGGGCGGACGGCGCCGAAGCCGACTGGAGCCTCCTGCCCCGTCCGCGTGCGGCCCGGCGCGTCAGCCTGCCGGGGTACGCCTTCGGGCCCGTGGCCCACCCGTGGCCCGCACCGGCCCGGCGTACTCCACGGGAGCTCCCCGGGACACCGACGCGGCGGGGGGCCACGACGGACGGCGAGCCGCCCGCGCGACTGCACCCGCTGCTCCACGAGAACGTGTCCGGACCGGACGGACAGCGCTACCGCTCCCGCTTCACCGGCGACGAGTACGTGCTGGCCGACCACGTCGTCGGCGGCAGGCGGCTGCTGCCCGCCGTGGCCGGCCTGGAGATGGCGTACACCGCAGTCCAGCGTGCTCTGACCGGCGCTGAGAGCGAGGGCGGGAGGACCGTCCTCAAGAACGTCACCTGGGTGCGCCCGGTGGTCGTCGGCGACGAGGGCCGCGCCATCGAGTTCACCCTTGCCCCGGAACCGCGCCGCACGCAGGAGGAGGCGGACGGTGCCACGGGCGCGGGACCGCTGCGCTTCGAGCTCCTGAGCGACGGCGGCCGCTCGCACGTCCAGGGCCGGGCCGTGACCGAGCCCGCCGTGGCCCCGCCGGACATCGCACTGGACGGGCTGCGCTCGCGCCTTCGGCTGCGGTCGCTGTCCGGGGCGGAGTGCTACGCGCACATCGCACGCGCGGGCGTCGAGTACGGGCCGGGCTTCCGTCTCGTGAGGACCCTGCACCGGGGAGAATCCGACGGGCGCCGCGAGGTGCTCGCCGAGCTGTCGTTGCCCGGGTACATGGTCGGCTCACTGGCCGACTACACCCTTCACCCGGGCTTCCTGGACGCGGCGATCCACGCCTCACTCGGCCTGGACCCCGCGTTCGACACGGCCGCCGGTCCGGACACCACCTCCGACGGGCGCGGGGCGACCCCTGTCCCGTTCGCGCTCGACCGGCTCGACGTCCACGCGCCCTTCGGCGTGACGATGTACGCATGGGTGCGGCCGGCAACCGGACAGCGGGCCACCGGCGCGGGCCGGGTGCTCGACATCGACCTCATCGACGAGCGGGGCCGCGTCTGCGCGGTCCTGCGCGGACTCGCCTACCGGGAGCTCGAGGCGCCCGTGGACCGTCCCGCCCGCGCGTCGCGGCTGCGCACCCTGCTGCCCGTGTGGGAGCCGAGGCATCCCGGCGAGGCATCCCCGCAGACCACGGACGGCGAGGTGCTCGTCTTCGACTCCGGCGGCCGGCTGAGCGCGGGACTCCGGGCTCTTCACCCCCGCCACCGGGCGATCGGCCTTGTGCCGGGCGCCTCGATCCAGGAAACAGCCGACCGTATACGCGAAGCATCCACGGACCCCGCACGCCCGGGGAACACCGGCCGCATCGCGCAGGTCGTCTGGGTGGCCCCGGCCGAGGACCCCGGCGACGTGATCGGCGGCCAGGAACGCGGCGTGATCGAAGTCTTCCGGATCGTCAAGGCGCTGCTGGCGCTGGGCCACGGTACCCGGGAGATGACCTGGACGACGTACACCTTCGGTACCCAGCTCGTCCGCGAGCGGGACAGGGTCGCGGCGACGCACGCAGGTGTCCACGGGCTGATGGGCAGCCTGGCCGAGGAACACACCCGTTGGACGATCGACCTCGTCGATCTGCCCCACGAGCTCTCCGGCGAACCGGTCGACGCCCTGCTCGGCGGCGAACGACGACTGACCGGGGTGCGGCCCGGCGCCACCCTGGCCCTGCGCGGCGGGCGTTGGTTCTCGCAGGAACTGCTCCCCGTGACCGATCCGGAACCGGCCACCGGCCCGTACCGCCGGCACGGCGTCCACGTCGTCGTGGGCGGCGCGGGCGGTATCGGTGAGCTCTGGAGCCGCTCCATGGTCGAGCGATACCAGGCCTCGATCGTGTGGATCGGCCGCCGACCGCTGGACGAAGCGATCGAACGCAAGCTCGCCGGGCTCGCCGAACGCGCCCGGTCCGTCGGCGCGCGGGCCCCCCGCTACATCTCGGCCGACGCGAGTGACCGCGAGAGCCTGTTGTCCGCGTACCGGCAGATCAAGGAGGACCACCCGCGCATCGACGGTGTGGTGCACTCCGCGATCGTGCTGGCCGACAGGACGCTGACGCACATGGACGAGGACGTCTTCCGTGCGGCGCTCACTTCGAAGGTCGACGTCGGCGTCAACATCGCCGACGTGTTCAGCGCCGAGCCGCTGGACTTCGTCCTCTTCTTCTCCTCGGTGGAAAGCTTCGTGCGGGCCGCCGGTCAGGCGAACTACGCGGCCGGATGCACCTTCAAGGACGCCCTGGCGCACGAGCTCCAGCAGCGCGGACTGCCGCTGGTCAAGGCGGTCAACTGGGGCTACTGGGGGGTGACCGGAGTGGTCAGCGACCCCTTCTACCAGGAGCGCATGGCGGCTGTCGGCGTCGACTCGCTCGACCCCGACGACGCGCTGAACGCCCTGGAGTCGTTCCTCGGGAGCGAGCACAGCCAGGTCGTGCTGATGCAGACCTTCGATGACGAGGCGCTGCGCGGACTCGCGCTCGACGAGCGGCAGGGCAGTCATCCGGCCGTCCTGCCGTCCGTACGGGACGAGATCGTGGCGGCCCACCGTGCGCCGCGCGGCGAGGTGGAGCGGCTGCACGCGTTCCTGCCCCACCCGCGTATGTGCGAACTGGCGGCCCAGCTGCTCTTCGTCACGCTCCGGGACCTCGCTGCACGGGGCCGGGACAGCATGACCGGCCGTCCCGAGGGCCCGGACGCCCTGGAGGGCCTGGACCAGCGTGTGCTCGCCAAGTACGCCCGGTGGATGGAGGAGAGCGACCGGCTGCTCGCCCACGCCGGACTCGTGGAGCTCGTGGGCGACCGCCGCCAAGCCGGGCCGGCCGCTCGCGGTCTGGACCGGGCCGGACTGTGGCGGCAGTGGCACGCCGAGCGCGACGGATGGCAGCCCAACGAGAACCAGCGGGCACAGGCCGACCTGGTCGAGTCGTGCCTGCTGGCTCTGGGCGACGTCCTGACCGGCACCCGGCCGGCCACCGAGATCCTCTTCCCGGGCTCCTCCATGTCACGGGTCGAGGGCATCTACCGGGGCGACCCGGTCGCCGACTACTTCAACGACCGGTTGAGCGTCCTGTTGGCCGACGCCGTACGGGCCTGGAGCCGTGCCGACTCGTCGAGACGCCTGCGCATCCTCGAGGTCGGAGCCGGTACCGGTGCGACGAGCGCGAAGGTGCTGGAGGCCCTCGAGCCGTTCGGCGACCGCATCGCCGAGTACTGCTACACCGATCTGTCCAAGGCGTTCCTGTTCCGCGCCGAGGAGCGGCTGCGCCCCCGCTACCCGTACCTGACGACCCGGATCTTCGACGCGGGACGCCCACCCGGGGAGCAGGGCGTGGAGCCGGGCGGCTTCGACATCGTCGTGGCCACCAACGTGCTGCACGCCACCGCGGACATCTCCGGCACCCTGCGCAACGTCAAGGCGGCCATGCGCGGGGGCGGCCTGCTGTTCGTCAACGAGATGAGCCGCAACACGATCCTGGCCCACCTGACGTTCGGGCTGCTGGACGGATGGTGGCTGTACCGGGACGCCGACCTGCGCATTCCGGGAAGCCCCGTGCTGGCGGCCGACCGCTGGCTGGAGGTCCTGGAGGACGACGGCTTCCGTACCGGCGCCCAGCCGGACACCGCCGCACACGCCCTCGGCCAGCAACTGATCGTCGCCGAGAGCGACGGCCGCTTCCGCATCCGGACAGGACCGGAAAGAGCCGGAGGAGCCGAAGCAGCCGAGGGGAAGGCCGAGGCGGCCTCCGGTACGACGGTCGGTTCCGGCCGCGACCCCGGTTCCGGCGATGCATCCGGTGCCTCCGCTGCCTCGGAGGCATCTCTGCGCACGCACGTCACCGCCTATTTCGAACGGCTGATACGTGAGGCCCTGCGCCTCGCGGACACGGAGCTCGACCCGCACAAGGACCTGCACGACTACGGGCTGGACTCCATCCTGGTGTCCGGCATGAACAGCGCCGTCGCCAGGGACTTCGAGGACGTCAGCAGCACGCTCTTCTTCGAGCTGCGCACGCTGGACGAACTCGTCGAGCACTTCCTCGCGGACCGGCGTCCGGAGCTGCTGAGCCTGTTCCCGCAGGCACAGCAGCAGCCGTGGACCGGTGCTGTCGCCCCGGACGCCAGAGACAGTGGTGGCGCTTCACTCACCGCCCGCGCCACGGCGTACCTCACCGGGCTCGTCGCGCAGACGCTGAGGCTGGCACCCGAGCAACTCGCCGAGGACGCGGACCTCTTCGACCTCGGGCTCGACTCGATCCTCGTCATCCAGCTCAACAACATGCTGTCCCGGGACTTCGACGAGCTGAGCAGCACGCTGTTCTTCGACTGCCCGACGATCCGGGAGGCGGCCGAGCACTTCACCGCGTCGCATCCCGAGCGGCTCGCCGAGGTACTGGCGGGCGGCGCGACGGTGGCGGCCGGCCAGGCCGGCCCGGCTGCGCAGGCCACCCCGGCTGCCCCGCCCGTCCAGGAGTTCCGGCCCGCCCCGGCGGACGGCGGGTTCCGGCAGACCCCCGCACCGGCGCGGACCCGCGAACCGGCCCCCGCCCACTCCGCACCGGCCCGTACCGGGGACATCGCCGTCGTCGGTCTCGGCGGGCGCTACCCGGGAGCCGACAGCCCCGAGGAGCTGTGGCAGAACCTGGCCCGCGGCGAGAGCGCCACCGCCCCCTACCCGACGGACCGATGGTGGTGCCGCTGGGACGGCGAGGAGCGTCCCCAGGGCGGCTTCCTGGCGAACGTCTCCTCCTTCGACGCCGAGTACTTCGGTATCCCCGCGCGGGAAGCGGCTGCCATGGACCCCCAGGAGCGGCTCTTCATCGAGACGGTGCACGGTGCCGTGCAGGACGCCGGGTACACCGCCGGGGCACTGGCCGAGGGCGGCCGTGTCGGTGTGTTCGTGGGCGTCATGAACTCCACCTACAACGGGCGGACCGCCTACTCGTCGATCGCCAACCGCACCTCGTACCTCTTCGATTTCCAGGGGCCGAGCATCGCCGTCGACACGGCGTGCTCCGCCTCGCTGACGGCCGTCCACCTGGCTGTCGAAAGCCTCCACAGCGGTGACAGCCACTGCGCGATCGCGGGCGGGGTCAATCTGCTGCTCGACCCGGACCACTTCGAGGTGCTGGAGGAGCACGGACTGCTGTCGCCCGGCGACCGGTGCCGTCCGTTCTCCGAACGTGCCGACGGGTTCCTCGCGGCCGAGGGCGTCGGAGCCGTGGTGCTGCGGCCACTGGCGGACGCGGTCGCCGCCGGGGACCACATCTACGGTGTCATCAAGGGCAGCGCAGTCAACTCCGGCGGCCGTACCAGCCGCTACAGCATGCCCAGCCTGACGGCCCAGCGTGATGTGGTCGTACGGGCCATGGAGAAGGCCGGTGTCACGCCCGACACGATCAGCTACGTCGAGGCCCACGGCACGGCGACTCTCCTCGGCGACTCCATGGAGGTCTCGGCGCTGACCCGGGCCTTCGGCACGGCGCGCCAGGGGCAGTACTGCGCGATCGGCTCGCTCAAGTCCAACCTGGGCCACTGCGAGAGCGCGTCCGGCATCGCCGGGCTCACCAAGGTCCTGATGCAGCTGCGGCACGCGCGGCTCGCGCCCTCCATCAACGCCGAGGACCTGAACACCGGCATCGTCTTCAAGCGGTCGCCGTTCTTCGTCCAGCGAGAGCTCGCTCCCTGGACGCCGTCCGACGCGGAAGGGCGGCCTCTGCCGAGGCGCGCCGGCATCTCCTGCTTCGGCGCGGGTGGCTCGAACGCACATGTGATCATCGAGGAATACATGCAAGACGACGTCGCGGCCCGTGTGTTCGAGGAATCGGCCCACGAGGCCTGCCTGGTGCCGCTCTCGGCGCGCACTGCGGAGGAGCTGCGGGCTGTGGCCGGGCGGCTGTCGCACTTCCTCGAGGAGGCGGACCGCGCCGGGCGGCCGGTGCCGCTGCGCGACCTCGCGCACACCCTTCAGACCGGTCGCGACGAGCTGCCCGTCCGGCTCGCTCTCGTCGTCCACTCCACCGTGGAGCTCGCCGGCCGGCTGTCGGCGTTCCTCACCACTGGCGGCGTCGGTGAGGGCGAGTACGGCGAACTCACCGGTGCGCCGTCGCGGCGCGCGGGCGAGGCGGCGGATCCGGGTGTGGCGGCGGCCGTCGCCGCGGGGGACCTCCGGGCATCGGCGCGGCTGTGGCTGACCGGTGCGAGCGTGCCCTGGCGTGCGTTCCACGGAGCCCGTCCGCCCCGCCGTGTCAGCCTGCCGACGTACCCCTTCGGGCGGAAGGAGTACTGGTACGAGGACGAGAAGCCGTCGCCCGCGACGTACGGACCCGGGCGGGAGGACCGGCCGGAGCACGAGCACCGGCCTCAGCCGCAGCCGCAGCCGCAGCAGAAGCCGGAGCGGGAAGCGGAGGTGCCGCACGCCGCGCCGGCTGCCGCCCCGGGGGCCCGTGAATGGCTCCGCCGGGCGATCGGCGGGCAACTGGACACCCCGCCCCACGAGGTGCGGACCGACCAGGACTTCCTCGCGCTGGGGCTGTCCTCGACGGCCCTCGTCCACCTCGCCCGCCGGATCCAGCGGGAGCTCGACCCGGCGTTCGAGTCCGCGTCACTCTTCGAGCACACGACGGTGGACCAGCTGGCGGCCCACCTGGGCGGCGACCCCCGTGCGCAGGCCCCCGAGCCATCCGGGACGCCCGCGCCGCACCCTCTCCCCGAGGGCCACCCCCTCTCCGAGGACCAGCAGGGCCTGTGGGCCCTCCAGAGGGCAGCGCCCGGAGCGAGCGTGTACAACGTGCCGCTCTGCTTCCGGGTCACCGGGCTCCACACCCACGCTCTGCGCCGCGCCTTCGAGCACATGGTCGTCCGCCACCCCGTCCTGGGGGGCGTGGTGCGTGAGGAGCACGGCCGACTCGTCCTGGCACGGCCCGGCGCTCCCCGCCCCGCCTTCACCGAGCGAGGGCTGCCCGCTCTCGACCACGACGAGACGCTCGCGCTGCTGCGCCGGCACGCCAAGGAACCGTTCGACCTGGACAACGGGCCGCTCTGCACGCTCACCGTCTTCCGCACCCAGGGCGACGCATCGTGGGTCCTCCTGAACGCCCACCACCTCGTCCTCGACGGCGCCTCCGCCGTCGTCCTCGTGAAGGATCTCCTGGCCGCTCACCGGGCCGTGGCCGAGGGTCTGCCGATGCCTGACGACCCCCGGGCGCGCGCGAAATACGCGGAGTTCGTCGCCGAGGAGGCGGCGCTGCTGCGGGGCGAGGAGGGCACGGCCCGGCTCGCGTACTGGCAGAAGCAGCTGGCCGGCCCGCTGCCCGCGCCCGCGTTCCCCGCCGACCGGCCGCGCGCCACGCCCGGGCGCGGCGCGCTCGGCGCCACCGTGACGCGTCGCCTCACGGCGGAGCTGAGCGAGCGGATGTCGCGGTTCGCCCGCACCCACGGCGTCTACCCGTCGGCGGCGTTCCTGGCGGCGTACAACGTGCTGTTGCGCCAGTACACCCGACAGGACGACATCGTGGTCGGCATGCCGGTCAGCAACCGCACCGGCGCGCGCTTCGACGGCACCGTGGGCCACTTCGTCACCATGGTGCCCGTCCGGAGCCGGATGTCCGGGCGGCAGCCCTTCGCCGACCTGTGCAGGGACGTCCAGAAGACACTCTTCGACGGCATCGCCCACAGCTACCCGTTCGGGCCGCTCGTCCGCGAGCTCGGCCTCGGCACCACGGACGGCTCCGCGCCGGTCTTCAGCCACGCCTTCATGTACCAGGACTGGCACGAGGACGTCACCGCGGACAGCCCCTCCTTCACCCACGTCGAGGACATCCGCCAGGAGGGCGAGTACGAACTCGTCCTGGAGGTCGTCGAGCCGCACGGAGCGGAGGACCGGTACGCCGTCAACTGGAAGTACGACCCCGCGCTGTTCGACCGGGAGACGGCCGACCGGCTGCTGCGCCAGTACGTGCACCTGCTGGAGACCGTCCCCGCCGCGGCACCCGCGCGAGCCGTCGACGACTGCTCGCTGGTGTCGCCGGAGGAACTGCACACCCTCACCGTGGAGTGGAACGACACCGTGGTGACCCGCCCGGAGCGGTGGGCGCACGAACTGTTCGCCGAGCGGGCCGCCCGCACCCCGGACGCGATCGCGCTCACCGACGGGACCGAGACCCTGACCTACGCGGAGCTCGACGAGCGTTCGAGCCGGCTCGCCGGCCGGCTGCGCGGGCTCGGCGTCGGACCCGGAAGCCTGGTCGCCGTCCACCTGGAGCGGTCGCCCGAGCTGGTCGTGGCGCTGCTGGCCACGATGCGGGCCGGCGGCGCGTACATCCCGCTCGACCCGGCGTACCCCAGGGACCGGATCGCGTACATCCTCGACGACGCCGCGCCGCACATGATCCTCAGCGTCTCGGCGCTGGCCGGGCAGCTGCGGGAACTCGACCAGGGCGCCGAGACCGACGGCCGCCGTGTGCTCCTGATCGACGGTACGGACCCAGGGCCCGACCGGGCGCACCACGACGGGACCGCCCTCCGGACGACCGGCGCGGACGCCGACAGCCGGGTGACCGGTTCCGATCCTGCGTACGTCATCTACACCTCGGGCAGCACCGGCAGCCCCAAGGGTGTCGTGGTGCCCCACAGCGCGCTCGCCAACTTCCTGTGCGCGATGGCCGAGCGGCCGGGAATGTGCGCGGACGACCGGATCCTGGCGGTGACGACGCACAGCTTCGACATCGCCGCCCTGGAGCTGTACCTGCCACTGATCACCGGAGCGCAGTGCCATCTCAGCGACGCCGCCACCGCCCGCGACGCGGGGCGGCTCACGGAGCTGATCGCCCGCGTACGGCCGACCGTGATGCAGGCGACGCCCGCGACCTGGACGATGCTGCTCCATTCGGGCTGGACCAACGAGGAACGCGTCCGCGTCCTGTGCGGCGGTGAAGCGCTATCCGAGACACTGAAGGAGCGCCTGGTCGCGCTCGACTGCGAGGTCTGGAACCTGTTCGGACCCACCGAGACGACGGTGTGGTCCACGGTGGCACGGATCGAGGCGGACAAGCGCGTCACGATCGGCCGCCCCATCGACAACACCTGGGTCCACATCGTGGACGGGCAGGGTCGCATCGCCCCCGTCGGCGTACCCGGCGAACTTTGCGTCGCGGGCGAGGGACTCGCCCTCGGCTACCTCAACAAGCCCGGACTGACCGCGGAGCGGTTCCCCGACAACCCCTTCCCGCCCGGCGGCAGGATGTACCGGACCGGGGACCTGGCGCGCCGGCTCAGCGACGGCACCATCGAGTGCCTGGGCCGTATCGACTCCCAGGTGAAGGTCCGGGGCTTCCGCGTCGAACTCGGCGAGATCGAGCACGTCCTGACCCGGCACCCGGCCGTGCGCGAGTGCGCCGTCGTCGCCAGGGAAGGCACGGCGGACGGCGGCACCCAGCTCGTCGCGTACTGGACCCAGGCCCCGGGCGTCGCGCGCGCCACCTCCCGGGAACTGCTCCGGCACCTGGGCCGCAGCGTGCCGGACCACATGGTTCCGGCCTTCGCCCTCCCGATCGACAGGCTTCCGCAGACCCCGAACGGCAAGGTCGACCGCCTGACGCTGGCGCGACGGCCCGTGACGCTGCCCGAGGAGCCGGCCGGCGCCGTCGCCGTGGCGGCCCCGGAGGAGGACGACGTACTGACCCTCTGGCGTGAGGTGCTGGGCGTCGACAACCTCCGGCCCACGGACGCCTTCCTGGAGGCGGGCGGCAACTCCGTGCTGGCGGTTCTGCTCGCCGATCGCGTCGCCCAGCGGTTCGACGTGTCCTTCACGGCGGCCGATGTCTTCCGCTGCGCCCACGCGCGGGGAACGGGTGCCCACCTGCGCACCCTCCTGACCACGGCGCCGGTCCCGGTCGCCGAGGCCCCCGCCCCGGCCTCGGACACCGGCCCCGGCCACGGCACCGACAGGAGTGAGGCCGGCACCACCGTGGGCGACACCGTCGCCCCTGCCGAACCGCCCGCATACCTCGCGGACAGCGTCGCCGTCATCGGCATGTCCGTCGGACTGCCCGGAGCCGACGACCACCACCAGTTCTGGCGCAACCTCCTCGCGGGCCAGGAGAGCGTGGAGTTCTGCCCGCCGGACGAGATGCGCCGCCTCGGCATCGACGAACGGCTGATCCAGGACCCGGCCCACGTGCCCGTGCGCGCCAGCATGCGCGGCAAGGGCTTCTTCGACCCGGGCTTCTTCCAGGTCTCGGCGCGGGACGCCGAACTGATGGACCCGCAGCTGCGGCAGCTGCTCCAGCACTCGTGGAAGGCGATCGAGGACGCCGGCCACCTGCCGGGCGACGTCGCGGACGCGGCGGTCTACATGTCCACCAGCAACGCCCTCTACCAGGCCCCGGTCGCAGGCCGTGACACCCGGCGGGACTCGGAGGCCCTGGTCGGCTTCCTCCAGGCCCAGCCCGGGACCATCCCGACGACCATCTCGCACAAGCTCGGACTGCGCGGTCCCAGCCTGTACGTCCACAGCAACTGCTCGTCCTCGCTCGCCGGACTGGCGCTCGCCTGCCAGGGCATCCTCTCCGGGCAGACCACGCACGCCCTGGCCGGCGGCTGCGGCATGTACGGCGAGAACACCGTCGGCTACCTGTACGAGGAGGGCATGACGCTCTCCTCCGACGGGCACTGCAAGCCCTTCTCGGCAGACGCGACCGGCATGATCGGCGGCGAGGGGGCCGTCGTGGTCCTCCTCAAGGACGCTGTGTCAGCCGTCCGCGACGGCGACCACATCCACGCGCTGGTGCGCGGCGTGGGGATGAACAACGACGGAGCACGGAAAGCCGGTTACTACGCGCCCAGCGTCGCGGGCCAGTCCGAGCTGGTCGCCTCGGTCCTCGACAGAACCGGCATCCACCCCGAGTCGATCAGGTACCTGGAGGCCCACGGCACCGGCACGGTGATCGGCGACCCGATCGAGGTCATGGCGGTGTCCGAGGCGTACCGGCGGCACACCGACGCGACCGGTTTCTGCGGCATCGGTTCCGTGAAGTCCAACCTCGGCCACCTCGACGCCGCCGCGGGCCTCGCGGGACTCGTCAAGACGGCCCTCGTCGTGGGCCGCCGTACGGTGCCGCCGACCATCAACCACGACGCCCCCAACCCGCAGATCGACTTCGGACAGTCGCCCTTCCACGTGGTGGACCGTCTGACGTCCCTGGCGCCCGGCGCCGCACCACTGCGGGCCGCGGTGAGCTCCTTCGGCATCGGCGGCACCAATGTGCACGCCATCCTGGAGGAGGCCCCGCCCCGGGCGGGCCGGGACGCGGTACTCGCCGGACCCCGTCTCGTACCCCTGTCGGCCCGGACCACCGAGAACCTGCGCCGTTACGCACGCGACCTCGCGCACCGACTGGCCGAGGAGGAGACGGCCCGGTCGACGGTCCCCCGCCTCGCCGACATCGCCTTCACCTTCCAGGTCGGGCGGACCGCCCTGGCGGAGCGGGTGGCCTTCGTCGTCCGCTCCGTGCCCGAACTCATCCGCGCGCTGCGGGACTTCGCCGACCGTACGGACGTGCCCGTGCGCGAGGGGGCCGGTGCGGCCCCGTCGCCCCTGCTCGACGACGAGGACCGACGAGGTCTCGTACGGCAGTGGCTGGCCGAGCGCAGGCTCGACAAGGTGGCGCGGCTGTGGGAGGCGGGCGATCCGGTCGACTGGGACCTGCTGTACGACAGCGGCCGGCGGCCGCACCGGGTCAGCATGCCGACGTACCCCTTCAGCGAGGAGTACTACTGGCTGTCCGGGGAGCCGGACGGGCCCGACGCCCCGCACACCTCCCAAGGAGTGCCCCGGGCACACGTCACCGGCCAGGAACGCGTCACGCCGGCGGCCGATGACATGTCGCAACCCCGTTTCTTCGAGGAGCGCTGGGTACCCTGCCCTCCCGGGACGGAACCTGACGGCCGGCGCCGAGCCGCGTCCGCCGGGCAGAACGTCGTGGTCTTCCTCACGGACCGCACGGCACAGGAGTCCTACCGGCGTGCCGCCCGCGAACACGCGCCGGGCGCCCGGCTGGTCTTCGTCGCACAGGCGAGCGGCCCGGCCGCCCCTGCCTCCGCCCACGCGGTGCACCGGAGCGACGAACGGAGCTGGCGACGCGTGCTCGGCGCCGTCGCCGAGGCACATGGCCGGATCGACGCCATCCACTACCTGTGGCCCACCGAACAGGACGGCGGAGTCGCCGTCCTGCGCGAGCTGACCGACGTCGGTGTGCTGGTGCGCGCACTCGCCGCCACGTCCCTGGACGTCCCCGACGTCCTCGTGGCCGGGCACTTCCGCGATGCCGTGGAACAGGCCGCCCTGGACTCGTTGACCGGCTACGAGCGTTCGCTGTCCAGGGTGCTCCCCGGCACCGCCCTGCGCGTCGTCCTGCACGACGGCGTCGCGGACGCCGAACGCTGGGCCGGCCTGCTCCTCACCGAACAGCACCAGGAGGTCAAGGCAGGTGCCCTCTACCGAGCGGGCCGACGCCATGTCTGCCGGGTCGAAAGCGTCGGCCTCCCCGCGCCGCACGGCCCTTCGGCCCTCCGGGAGGGCGGCACGTATCTCGTCACCGGAGCCTTCGGCGGTCTGGGCCGCCGTCTCGCGGAGCACCTCGCCGGGGCGTACCGGGCGAACCTGGTGCTGCTGGGCCGCTCACCGCTGCGGCCGGCCGACGAGGCGTGGGCGGAGCATCTGCGCCGTGACGGCGGAGAGATCGTCTGCCGCCGTGCCGATGTGTCCGACGAGGAGGCGCTCGTCCGGCTCCTGGACGGTCTGCCGTCCTCCGTGCGCGCCATCGACGGTGTCATCCATGCCGCCGGCACGGCGCAGGCACTACCGCTGACCGAGAAGACCCGCGACGCGATCGAGGACGTCCTCCGTGCCAAGGTGCTCGGGACGCTGGCGCTGGAGCGGGCGCTCGACCGGGTGCCGGGCCCGAGCCCTGCACGGTTCGTCTGCCACTTCTCGTCGAGCTCCGCCACTCTGGGCGACTTCGGCAGCTGCGACTACGCGGTGGCCAACCGCTTCCAGGCGGCGTACGCACGTGCCCTGGACGGGCGCCGGTCCCCGCACCGGACCCTCGCCGTCCAGTGGCCCCTCTGGGAGGAGGGCGGAATGGGCGCGGCCGCCCAGCGGCAGCCGGACGGACGGTCCGGCCGTGACCTCGTCATGACCTACCTCGGCTCCAGCGGCCAGCAGCCGCTCGCCACCGATACCGGCCTCGCGCTCTTCGAGCGCTTCCTCACGGCCGCTCCCGCCGCCCCCCTCGTCCTGCACGCCTCCGCCGAGCGGGCACGGTCGCTGGTCGACCGCGCCGTCGCCGGCACGGTGACCCGGCCGTCTGCGATCGAGGAGACCCCGGCCGGCCGCGACGGGCTCCGCGCGGGACTCGCGGCAGCGGTCCGCGAGAGCGTGGCGCACGTCCTGAAGACACCCCTGGAGAGGCTCGACGACGGCAGCAACTTCGTCGACCTCGGCCTGGACTCGATCCGGCTGACGCAACTCGCCCACCGGCTGTCGGAACGCCTCGGCACACGTCTCCTGCCCACCGTTCTGTACGACCACCCCACCATCGGCCGCCTCACCGGGCACCTGACCGAGCAGGCCGCAGGGCTGCCGCTTCCGGGAACCGACGAGACGACCGGCACGAACGAGGCGGCCGGCGGCGGGTACGAGGCATCCGGCCAGGGCGGGGTGCCGGACCGGTACGACACGTCCGGCGAGGGCGCCCCCGCAGAAGGCCGAGCGGCGTCCGAGGGGTGCGCCGAGCCCGCCCTCGACGGTGCTCGTGAGGTGTTCTCCGGGAATGGCCGCACCGGCACCGACGAGCCGCGGGAACCGCTTCCGGGCGAGGCGCCGATCGCCGTCATCGGCATGAGCGGCATCTTCCCGGGCTGCCGGTCCGTCGACGACTTCTGGCAGGCGCTGACCGACGGCCGGGACCTCGTCACCGAGGTTCCGCCGGTGCGCTTCGGCGCCGCCGGGGCGCACCAGGAGGAGGAAGCGGCGAAACGCTACCCATGGGTGGGCGGCATCGACTGGGCGGACGAATTCGACGCGGCCTTCTTCGAGATCGCACCCAAAGAGGCCCGCACGATCGACCCGCGCCAGCGGCATCTGCTCCAGGAGATCTGGAAGGCACTGGAGGACGCCGCCCTGGGCGCCGAGGAACTGAAGAACAGCCGCGTCGGCGTGTTCGTCGGCGTGGAGCAGGGCGACTACCAGCTGCTGGTCGGGGACGGCGGCAGCCTCACCTCCAACCACGACGGCGTGCTGGCCGCACGACTGTCGTACTTCCTGGACCTCAAGGGCCCCGTGCTGGCCATCAACACGTCCTGCTCGTCCGGCCTGGTCGCCCTGCACCAGGCGTGCGCGAGTCTGCGCCGGGGCGAGTGCGACGTCGCCGTCGTCGCCGCGGCCAACTTCGTCCTCACCCCGCAGTCGCTCGCCGCGATGAACCGGGCGGGCATGCTGTCGGCCGAAGGCCGTTGCGCCACCTTCGACCGGCGCGCGGACGGGATGGTGCCCGGCGAGGCGGTGACGGCGCTGGTGCTACGCCCGCTCGACCGGGCCGAAGCCGAGGGGGACCCCGTCCACAGCGTGATCACCGCCGGCGGCATCAACTACGACGGCAGGACCAACGGCATCACCGCCCCCGCCGGAGAGGCACAGCGTGAGCTGCTGGAGACCGTCTACCGCCGGGGCGGAGTCGATCCCGAGGACCTGGGCTACATCGTCACCCACGGAACGGGGACCAGGCTGGGCGACCCCGTCGAGGTCAACGCCCTGCGCGAGGCGTTCCGCCCGCACACCGACAAGCAGGGGTTCTGCGCCCTCACCTCGACCAAGCCCAACGTCGGCCACACCTTCGCCGCCTCCGGCCTGGTCGGCCTGATCTGCCTGTCGGAGGCACTGCGTCACGGCACCATCCCGGCGAGCCTCCACTGCGAGCAGGACAACGAGTACATCGACTGGAGCGAGAGCCCGTTCTACGTCAACAAGTCGACCAAGGAGTGGGCACCGCCGCCGGGCAAGCCCCGCACGGGCGCGGTCAGCGCCTTCGGCATGAGCGGCACCAACGCCCACGTGGTCGTACGCGAGTACACCGGCGGGCCGTCGCCGGCCGCCCCGGCACAGCCGTACTACCTGCTGCCTCTCTCGGCGAAGACCGAAACGGCCCTGGAGCAGGTCGTCCGCCGGCTGGTCGACCGGATCGCGACCGGCGCACCGAGCGACGCCGACCTGCCGCGACTCAGCGCCACGCTGCTCACCGGGCGGCATCACTTCCGCCACCGCTGCGCCGTCGTCGTGAGCTCCCTCGACGAGGCCGTCGCGCTCTGGACGGCCGGCAGCCACTCGCGGTCCGACCGCCCGGCGCGCGCCGACGCGTGGTTCGGGGGCACGGTCCCCCGGGACTTCACCACCCGTGCGGCGGACGCCGAGCACATCCGGACCCGGCTGGAAGACTCCCTGGACACCCGGCTCGACCTCGCCCACCGCCGTGAGGCACTGGTGGACCTGGCCCAGCGCTACGTCGCGGGTCACACCATCCCGGGCCCGGAAGCGCGGCCGGGCGAAAGCCGTCCCACGAGGCTGCGCCTGCCCGCATATCCGTTCGCCAGGAACCGCTACTGGGTGGGCGGCGAACGGCCCGGCCCGACCACGTCGGTCTCCCCGCCGTCGCCGACGCCCACACCGACAGCGGCCTCGACGGTCACGGTTGCGCCCACGTCCACGGTTCCCGCCACGGCTGGTGCGCCGCGTCCCGTCGACGGGACGCGGACGGCGTCACGTGAGCCTGTCGTACTGACCGATCTTGCGGAGACACCGCACCGGCTCGAGGTCCGTCGGGGCGACCGCGACGCGGGCCGGGCCAGCCGGGAACGTCGTCACGCACGCGGAACGGTGTCCCTGACGCCGCTCTCGTCGCAGGAGCCAACGGCACCCGAGGCCGCCGCCCCGCCCAGGGCGCCGATCGCGGTGACCAGGGAGCACGACGTCCTGGAGGATCTCAAGACCGCCGCCGCCATAGATTTCGGCGGCATGGTCGCCACCCTCAACCGCACGGGCGTCATGGTCGAGCACCTGATCCCCTACTCCTCCGACTTCGCCGACTTCGCAGGCCTGCGAGGCGGGGAGGTGCTGGACATGGGCTGCGCCTACGGCGTCGCCAGCATCGCCGCGCTGGAGCGCGGGGCTCGGGTCGTCGCCCTGGATATGGAGCAGAAGCACCTGGACATCCTCGAGCAGCGCGTCAACGACGAGAGCAGGCATCTCCTGACTCTGCGACGGGGCACACTGCCTGACGTCGACTTCGAGGACGAGCGCTTCACCGCTGTGCACGCCGGCCGTGTCATGCACTTCCTCGACCCCGACGGGGTGCGGCTCATACTGCGCAAGATGTTCCGCTGGCTGACCCCGGGCGGAAAGGTGTTCCTGAGCACGGACTCGCCCTATTTCGGGTACTGGGCCTCCAAGGCCGCCGACTACGAGGAGCGCAAGCGGGCGGGCGACCCGTGGCCCGGGTACATCGACGACGTCGCCGCGCACTTCGACCCGGCCCATGTCGTCGGCGGACCGAGCCTGATCAACGCCCTCGACCCCGAGGTCTTCCGAAGGGAATGCGAGGCGGCCGGGTTCGCCGTGGAGCGCGCCGGGTTCTTCGGCGCCGTCGGAGTGGACCGGGAGTCGTACGGCGCTCCCGGCCCGGACATGGAGCATGTGGGCATCATCGCGCGCAAGCCGACGGGCCCGCCCGCACCCCACACCCACGCGACCCTCCCGCAGGCCGCGACCATGACCGAGACCACGACCGGGAGAGGGGGTGCGGCCGAGGCGCGGTCGGCCGACGGAACCCGGATCCACTACCGCGTCCGGGGCAGCGGCCCCACAGCACTGGTCCTCATTCACGGTCTGGGCTGTGACGCGTCGTACTGGGACCGCCAGATCCCCTCCTTCGAAGGGCGGTTCACCGTGATCGCCCTGGACCTCGCCGGGCACGGCCGGTCGGGCAACGACCGGCGGAAGTGGACCATCGAGGCGTTCGCCCAGGATGTGGCGGCCGTCGTCGAGCACGCCGGGGTGAGGGACGTGGTCCTGATCGGTCACTCGCTGGGCGGGCCCGTGATGCTGGCCGCCGCGCCGCTGCTGGGAGCATCGGTCCAGGGCATGATCGGCGTGGACACGCTCCACAACCTCGACCCCGAGCGACTGGACGCCGCCCGACTCGACCGTTTCGTCCGGTCGTTCTCGGACCAGCCGGTGAAGGCCCGGGAACTCTTCCTCGACACAGCGCGACAGGATCTGATCGAGCTGGTCGAGCGCACGCGTGCGCGGGTGGGCGGGGCGATCGTCTCGGCCGCGTTCCGCGAGATGCTGACGTACCTGCAGGACGTGCCGAAGCACTTCGACGTCCCGCTGGTTCTGGTCAACTCGACCTCCTGGATGCCGACGAACCTCGCCGCCGCACACAGATACGGCGTGGAGGTGGATCTGGTCGAGGGTGTGGGGCACTTCGTGATGCTGGAGGCGCCCGACACCTTCAATGCCTTGCTCGGACGGCGCATCGACCGCATGGTTCCACGGGCCGGGTACGACGGCGGACGCGGGGCGTCCGCAGAGGGCTCTGATGCATGATGTCCGAACCGCGTACTAAGATCCCGACCGGTAGCGATCTGCATCGGTTCCTGCAGGAATCGTTGACCGGCGTCATCGGAACCGAAGGGGCTCCGGTCTCCGGCGACGTGCATCTCTTGGAGCTGGGGTTGGACTCGATCAGCTGCGTCGTGTGGCTGCGCGAGGTCAACCTCTCCCTCGGGCTTTCTCTCACGATGGCCGATGTCTTCGGTCACCCCACGTTCAGCCAGTTGTCCGCCCTGATCGAGGGCGCCTTGGGAGATCTGATGAGTGACACGACTTCTGGGCCCTCGGCTGCCCTGCGCGGTTCCCTCTCCGCAGAGCACGGCGTTGCCGCACACCTACGGCGGAGCCTGGCGGCGGAGCTGGAACTGGACGAGTCGGCGATCGACGACGACACACCGTTCGTGGAGCTGGGACTGGACTCGATCACCGGCGTCACCTGGACCCGCAGGCTGAACACGCACTTCGGCCTGTCGCTCTCCGCCACCCAGGTCTACAGCCACCCCACGGTCGACGAGCTGGCGGGCCACCTCGCGGATCTGCTCGGAGAGGCCGGCGCTTCGTCGTCGCCGCACGACCCCTCTGCCCCGCCGGTGGCCGCCGTCTCCACCGCCCCGGTCGTCGGGACGGCGGCGGCTGAGGAGGAGATCCGGTCGCAGAGGGCCGAACCGTTCCCCGCGGTACGGCCGCAGAGCCTCGTGGGGGCCGAGACCGCACTCGCGACGTGGCTGCGGGCGAGTCTCGCCGGGGAGCTGGAGCTGGCCGAGTCCGATCTCGACGACGACACGCCGTTCGTGGAGCTGGGACTGGACTCGATCACCGGCGTCACCTGGACCCGGACCATCAACACCCGGCTGCGGCTCTCGCTCTCCGCGACGACGGTCTACGGCCACCCGACCATCGGCGAGCTGGCCCGGCACCTGGCCGGAGAGCTCGACGTGAAGCCTCCCGAGCCCGTGGCCGCACCGCAGGCCGCACCCGAGCCGGTCCCGGCACCGCAGGCCGCACCCGAGCCCGTGGCGGCGAGCCGGCCGGCCGGGCGCGGCATCGAACTCGTCGACATCGCCGTCATCGGTATGTCCGGGGCATTCCCCAAGGCGGACGATCTCGACGAGTTCTGGCAGAACATCTCCACGGGCCGCGACTGCGTCTCCGAAGTACCCCCCTCCCGGTGGGAGGTGGGCGAGTACTACGACGAGCGTCCCGGCACGCCCGGCAAGTCGTACAGCAAGTGGATGGGCGTACTGGAGAACGCCCACCACTTCGACCCGCTGTTCTTCAACATCTCGCCCGGCGAGGCGGAGTACATGGACCCGCAGCAGCGCGTCCTCCTTCAGGAGAGCTGGCGCTGCATAGAAGAGGCCGGTTACAACCCCGAGGCCCTTTCCGGCACGCAGTGCGGTGTCTTCGTCGGCTGCTCGGTGAACGGCTACGGCGGCAGGCTCGACGAGACCGAGCTGAGCGCGCACCAGAACCTCGGCACCAACAGCGCCGTCCTCGCCAGCCGCGTTTCCTACACGCTCAACCTCAAGGGCCCCTGCCTCTCCATCGACACCTCGTGCTCCTCGTCCCTGGTGGCGATCGCCAACGCCTGCGACAGCCTCTGCCTGGGCGACAGCGACACGGCACTGGCAGCCGGTGTATGGGTCATACCCGGGCCGGGCGTGCATGTGGCGATGAGTCAGCTGCGGGCCCTGTCCCCGGACGGCCGCTGCTACGCGTTCGACGAGCGGGCCAACGGTTTCGTACCCGCGGAGGGAGTGGGCGTCCTGCTCCTCAAGCGGCTGGCCGACGCCCAGGCGGACGGCGACCGCGTCCACGCCGTCATCAAGGGCTGGGGTGTCAACCAGGACGGCAGGTCCAACGGCATCACCGCCCCCAGCGCCGAGGCACAGACCCAGCTCCAGCGGCGCGTGTACGACAGGTTCGGCATCGACCCGGCGGACATCGAACTCGTCGAGGCGCACGGCACCGGCACCGCCCTGGGCGACCCGGTGGAGATCGACGGCCTCGTGCGGAGCTTCGAGGCACACACCGACCGGCGCGGCCACTGTGCCCTGGGCTCGGTGAAGAGCAACATCGGGCACACCGCGTGCGCCGCCGGCGTGGCCGGCTCCATCAAGGCGATCCTCGCGCTGGAGCACGCGACACTCCCCCCGACCATCCAGTACGAGCGGCTCAACGGCCACATCGACCTCGACGGCACCCCGTTCTACGTGAACACCCGGGCGCGTGCCTGGCAGCGCCGGGACAGGCCCCGTCTGGCCGCGGTCAGTTCGTTCGGCTACAGCGGGACCAACGCACACCTCGTACTGGCGGAAGCGCCCACGGCCCCCACGGCCCCCGCGCCCGGGCCGGAGGACGGCGCCCGTCTGATCGTCCTGTCCGCGCGTACCGCCGCGCAGCTCCAGGAGCAGGCGCGCCGGCTCGTCGTCCACATCGACGGCCACCCCGGGGAGAGCCTGCGGGACATCAGCGCCACCCTGCTCCAGGGCCGCAAGCACTTCCGTCACCGCCTGGCCTACGTGGCGAACACTCCCGGGCAGGTCGTCCGGACGCTGCGCACCTGGCTGGAATCCGGCAGCGCGCCGGCCCTCAGGACCGGTGACGACAAGCCCCGGCGCCCGCAGCGGAAGCCGGACGGGACGGCGCTGGAACAGACGGATCCGCGCCACCTGGAAGCGCTCGCAGAGCAGTACGCGCAGGGCGGGGCCATCGCGTTCGAGCTGCTGTTCGCGGACGGGCCCAGGCCGGGCAGGATCTCCCTGCCCACCTATCCGTTCGCCAAGGACTCCTACTGGCTGCACACGGCCCGCGACGAGTCGGGGACCGCCCGGCGGGATACCGGATCCGGCGACGGCGCGGCCACGGCCGACCGGGCGCCCGTGCCGGACACGGCCGGCGGCGCCGTACTGACGCTGGAGCCGCGCTGGGAGCTGCGACCCGCCCCCTCCGGTGCGCCCGCTGTCCCGGGCGGCCACGACGTGTGGCTGGTCGGCGCCGGTGTCACCGACTCCTCGGTACGCGCCCTGTCCGCGTTGCTGCCCCGGGGCGCCGAACTGCGGACGTTCGATCCGGCCGCCGATCGTCCACTGGACGCCGAGTACCTGCGGTTGACGCAGACCCTGCTGAGCGGGATACGCACCCGCGTCGCCGAGCGCGGCGCCACCGGTGAGCACCTCGTGCAGCTCGTCGTCCTCGGCCACGGCTCCTCCGCCGCCCGGGTGCCGGCCGGCATGTCCGGCCTGCTGCGCACGGCCTCACTCGAACATCCCTGGCTGAGAACCCAGTGCGTCGAGTACCTCGACCGCTTCGATCACACCGACCCGGCGTCCGCAGCCACGCTCGCCGGAGCCATCGACGCGGACGCCCGCGACCACGCCGAGCACGACATCCGCCACCACGGCGGAAGGCGGCAGGTCCGCCGGCTGGTGGAGCCCCTCCCGCACCCGCGAGCCGGGGACACCGCTGCCGCTCCGTGGCGCGAAGGCGGCGTCCACCTGGTCACGGGCGGACTCGGCGGGCTGGGCCGGATCGTCGCCGAAGAGCTGTCCCGGACCCTTCACCGGGGCACGATCGTGCTGGTCGGCCGCTCCGAACCCGATACCGCTCGGTTGCGTGCGCTCGGTTCGGTCGGAGCGCCGGGCGTCGCCGTCGAGTACCGCAGGGCCGACGTCACCGACCGCCGGGCCGTCGACGCCCTCGTCGCCGATGTCGTGTCCCGCCACGGTGCGATCCACGGGATCGTCCACTGCGCCGGAGTGCTCCACGACGGCTACCTCGCCACGAAGACGGACGAGCACGTGCGCGCCGTCCTCGCGCCCAAGACCTCGGGCCTGGTGAACCTGGACGAGGCCACCGCGGACCAGCCGCTGGACCAGCTGATCGTCTTCTCGTCCACCGTGGCCACGCTGGGGAACGCGGGGCAGGCGGATTACGCGGCGGCCAACGGCTTCATGGACGCCTATGTCGCGCACCGCGGCGAACTGGCCGCGCGGGGGACCAGGTCCGGTCGTGCCCTGTCGATCGGCTGGCCGCTGTGGGCGGACGGCGGCATGCGCGTCGACGACGCGATGCTGGCCCGGCTGCGCGACCTGGGCGTGACCCCGCTGGGCACCAAGGACGCGCTGCGGGCGCTGACGGCCGCCGTCGCCGACGGCCACCGGCACACGCTGGTGCTCTGCGGCGACCGCGAGCTGCTGCTCACCCGCCTGTCGGCGTGGATCGGCGGGACCGCCGCTGCCGTCGGAGTCGCACCCCCCTCGCCGGTCTCCGCTCCCGCCCAGCCCGCGACTCCCTTGGCGGCGTCCTCGGTCCACGCCGCCGGCGCACCGCGTCCGTCGACATACGAGATACAGGAGATGTGGCAGCGCACCCTCGTCGCGGAGGTGTCGGCGCTGCTGAAGGTTCCGGCCGACGAGATCGACGTGGACGGTGAGTTCGGTGAGTACGGTTTCGACTCGATCAGTCTGACGGAGCTGGCGGGCCGGCTCGGCGACGGCTACGGACTGAGCCTGGCCCCGACCGTGTTCTTCGAACACACCACACCCGCCCGCCTCGCCGCACACCTCGCCCACAGCGGCCCCGAGTCCGCTCCGCGGGTCGCCGCCGGTGCGGCCGGCCGCACTCCCGGCACGCCCGACCTGCTGGAAACGGCCCGTAGGACGCTGATCGCGGAGGTGTCGGCGCTGCTGAAGGTTCCGGCCGACGAGATCGACGTGGACGGTGAGTTCGGTGAGTACGGTTTCGACTCGATCAGTCTGACGGAGCTGGCGGGCCGGCTCGGCGACCGCTTCGGTGTGAGCCTGGCACCCACCGTGTTCTTCGAGTACCGGACCGTCGACAGCGTCGCCGCCCACCTGGCCGCGACGTACGCCGACCCGATCGGGGACGTGGACTCCGCACCGGCCGACGCCTCCGTACCCGAGCCGATCACCGTATCCGTACCCGGCCCCGTGGCGGCCTCCCCGTCGGGGACGGCGATGCCGATCGCCGTCATCGGCGTCAGTGGAAGCTTCCCGCAGGCCCCCGACCTTGCCGCGTTCTGGGACAACCTGCGCGACGGCAGGGACTGCATCACCGAGATACCCCAGGACCGCTGGGACTGGCGGGCCATGCACGACGACCCGGCCACGCCGAGCAACAGGAAGCATGTGCGCTGGGGCGGCTTCCTCGACGGCGCGGACCGTTTCGACCCGCTCTTCTTCGGCATCTCGCCGCGCGAGGCCCTCGCCATGGACCCGCAGCAGCGGCTTCTGCTCACCCACGCATGGCAGGCACTGGAGGACGCCGGATACGCGCCGTCCAGCCTGGCGGGCAGCGACACCGCCGTCATCGTCGGCACTGCCCCCAGCGGCTACGGCAACCAGGTCCTCCAGGAACGACAGGGCGAGGACGGCTACGCGGCGACCGGGGTCTCCGGGTCCGTCGGCCCCAACCGGGTGAGCTATCTCCTCGATCTGCACGGCCCGAGCGAGCCGGTCGAGACCGCGTGCTCCAGTTCGCTGGTGGCCATCCACCGCGGCGTCGAGCTGCTGCGCAGCGGCCGGAGCGGCCTCGCCCTGGTCGGCGGCGTGAACACGATCGTCAGCCCGGATCTGCACATCGGGTACAGCCGTGCGGGCATGCTCTGCGAGGACGGCCGCTGCAAGACCTTCTCGGCCCAGGCCAATGGCTATGTGCGGGGCGAGGGCGTGGGCATCCTGGTCCTCAAGCCCCTGGACCGGGCTGAAGGCGACGGCGACCGCATCCTCGGCGTCATCCGCGGTACGGCCGTCAATCACGGCGGGCGGGCCCACTCGTTGACCGCGCCCAACCCCCACGCGCAGGCGGAGCTGCTCAAGGCCGCCTACCGCGAGGCGGACATCGACCCCCGTACCGTGACCTACATCGAGGCGCACGGCACCGGCACCGAGCTGGGCGACCCTGTCGAGCTCAACGGACTCAAGAGCGCTTTCGGGGCGCTGTACGAGGAGACGGCGGGCAAGCCGGGCACGCTGCCCGAACCCGCCCCCTGCGGCCTCGGATCGGTCAAGAGCAACATCGGGCACCTCGAACTGGCCGCCGGTGTGGCCGGAGTCATCAAGGTGCTGCTCCAGATGCGCCACGCCACGCTGGCCGAGAGCCTGCACTGCGAGGAGCTCAACCCCTATCTGGACTTCGAGGGAAGCCCCTTCGAGGTCGTCCGCGAGCGCCGTCCCTGGGAGCGGCCCCGTGACGCCGACGGCAGGGACATCCCGCGCCGGGCCGGTGTCAGTTCCTTCGGGTTCGGTGGCGTGAACGCCCATCTGGTACTGGAGGAGTACGCCCCCGCTTCGCGGAACGGGGCGTCGTCCGTGGACTCGCGCTCCGCCTCCCGTCCCGCCCTGGTCACCCTGTCGGCCCGCACCGGGCAGCAGCTGGCCGAGCAGGCCCGGCGGCTGCGCGACCACCTGAGGGACCAGCCCCTCGGAGCCGTGCAGTTGTCCGACCTCGCCTTCACGCTCCAGGTGGGGCGCGAGGTGATGGAGGAGCGGCTCGCGACCCTCGTCGTCTCGGTGGCGGAGCTGGAGCGCAGGCTCACCTCCTTCGTCGAGAACCCCGACGTCCACGACGGCTGGCATCGTGGCACGGTGCCCCGGCGGACCTCCGCGTCCACGGCGGCCCGGCCCGACGCCGGCCGGCTCGCCGAGGCTGACCACTGGCTCACGTCCGGTCGGTACGACCACGCCCTCGCCCGATGGGTGGCGGGCCACCCCGTCGACTGGCAGCGGTGGTACGCACAGGCACCACGGCCGAGGCGCACGGCCCTGCCGACCTATCCGTTCGCGCAGGAAAGCTATTGGGCCGGGCGGGGCGCGCAGGGCGCGGCGACATCGGCGGCTCCCTCGACGCAGTACCCCTCGACGCCGCGCCGTCCCGGGCGGGCCCACCCGATGCTGCATCGCGACGTACCGGCCGACGACGGTGACAACGGCCCGGACGGCACCGTCATGTCGCTGTACGCATCCGTCTTCGACGGCACCGAACCGTTCCTGAGGGACCACCAGGTGCAGGGTGCCCCTGTGCTGCCCGGCGCCGCGCACCTCGAAATGGCGCGGGCGGCGGTCGTCCGCGCCCTGGGCGAAGGCGCCGCGGAGCGCCTACGCCTCGGCGACGTCGTGTGGCTGCGGCCCGCGGTCTGCCGAGGGAACCGGCTGGACCTCCGGCTGAGCCTGCGGCTCCTGACGGAGGGCTCGGACACGACCGCCTCCGAGTACGCGTACACCATCCACAGCGTCGACGCCGAAGGCGCGCGTGCCCTGTGCAGTCAGGGCCGGGCGACTGTGCCGGCCGCGCCGGCCGACCGCCCGGCACTCGCGCTCGGGGAGCTGCGCCGCGCATGCGCCGGGTCCGCCTTCTCCTCGGCGGAGATCTACGACCTGTACGACCGGGTGGGTATGGGCTACGGCCCGGCGCAGCGTTCGCTGGCCGGGCTGACCGTGGGCGTTGACGCCGCCGGACGGCCCCAGGTGCTGGCCGAACTGCGTCTGCCGCCGTCCGCGGAGGATGCTGGAGCGGCGTCCTACGGTCTCCACCCCAGCATCCTCGACGGAGCCCTCCAGGCCACCATCGGCCTGGGGCTCCCGGCCGGCGGCGAAGACGGCCGTGACGGGCGCGCGGCACGGCCCGCGCTGCCCTTCGCGCTCCTGGGACTCGACGTGCTCGCGGCGACCCCGGCGACCGCGTACGCCTGGATCAGGTATCAGGCCGGTGCCCGACCCGGGGACGCCGCGGCCAAGCTCGACGTCACGCTCGTCGACGAGCACGGGCGGGTGTGCGTGGAACTCACCGGACTGAGCGCACGGGTACTCCCCGGCGAGCCGGCCCCCACTCCCGCGAGGACCCTTGCCGGGCCGGCGTCCGCCCCTGCAGGGGCCCCCTCCGGCCAGGACGCGCCGGGCGGAGCGCCGCTCGTCGACCGAGCCGTGCCCTACATGCGCCGCCAGCTCGCCACGGCCCTCCAGGTCGACGCCGAACGGCTGGACGTCGACACTCCGCTGGAGCACTACGGCATGGACTCCATGATGGCCATGGAGCTCACGCGCCACCTGGAGGACACCTTCGGCCTGCTGCCCAAGACGCTGTTCTTCGAGGTGCGGACCATCCGCGCGCTGAGCGAGCACTTCGCCGAGGAATACGCGGAGGGACTGCACACCGCGCTGGCCGCCGATGCCGATGCCGATGCCGATGCCGATGCCGATGCCGGCACCGGCACCGGTGCGGCCGCGCCCGCCGCAGCACCGCTCAGCCAGGCCGTCGAGGCCGGTCCGGGTCCGGCCGACGCGGTGACCGACATCGCGATCGTCGGGGTCAGCGGCCGGTACCCGCAGGCCGAGGACCTCGACCAGTTCTGGCGGAACCTCCGCTCCGGCCGTGACTGCGTCACGGAGATACCGGCGGACCGCTGGGACCACCGCGACTACGGTGACGCCACCTGCAAGTGGGGAGGCTTCCTCGATGGAGTCGACCGATTCGACCCCCTGTTCTTCAGCATCTCGCCGCGTGAGGCCGAGTACCTGGACCCCCAGGAGCGGCTGTTCCTCCAGTGCGTCCATCACACGCTGGAGGACGCCGGATACACCGGTGAACTCCTCGCACGGCAGTCCGCCGAGCGTGGCGCCGAGGCGTCCGTCGTGCAGGCGGGCAAGGTGGGCGTGTTCGTCGGAGTGATGTACGAGGAGTACCAGCTGCACGGAGCCCAGGCGCAGGCGCGCGGGCACCGGGTCGCGCTCTCGGGCAGCCCGTCCTCGATCGCCAACCGGGTCTCGTACTTCTACGACTTCCACGGCCCGAGCATGGCCGTCGACACCATGTGCTCGTCCTCGCTGACCGCGATCCACCTCGCCTGTGAGGCGATCAAGAGCGGCCAGTGCGAATCGGCGATCGCCGGCGGTGTCAATGTCAGCGTCCATCCGAACAAGTACCTGATGCTGAGCCAGGGCAAGTTCGCCGCGAGCGACGGCCGCTGCCGCAGCTTCGGCGAGGGCGGCGACGGCTACGTGCCCGGCGAGGGCGTGGGCGCCGTACTGCTCAAGCCGCTGGCCCGTGCCCTCGCCGACGGCGACCGGATCCACGGAGTCATCAAGGGCACCGCACTCAACCACGGTGGCAGGACCCATGGCTTCTCGGTGCCCAGCCCCGTCGCCCAGGGCGATGTGATCGCCCGGGCGCTCGACAGGGCCGGGGTCGACCCCGCCTCGATGAGCTACCTCGAAGCGCACGGCACCGGCACCTCGCTCGGCGACCCGATCGAACTCGCCGGCCTGGTCAAGGCGTTCCGGCGTACCGGCGGCGCGTTGTCCTCGCAGGGCTGCGCGATCGGCTCGGTCAAGTCCAACATCGGCCACTGCGAAAGCGCGGCCGGCATCGCCGGTGTCACCAAGGTGCTGCTCCAGATGCGCCATGGCGAGCTGGTGCCGAGCCTGCACTCCGGCACGCTCAACCCGCACATCGACTTCGACGGGACGCCGTTCCGCGTCCAGCAGCGGCTGGAGCCGTGGAACGGGCCGCGGATCGCAGGAGTCTCCGGTTTCGGTGCGGGTGGCTCGAACGCCCATGTGATCATCGCCGAGTACCAGCCGGCCGCGGGCGAGCAGCCGGCGCGCACAGCCGTGGCGTCCGTCCCCCGCACCGTCGTGCTCCCGCTCTCGGCGGCGACCGATGAGCAGCTGGTGGAGCAGGCCCGGCGGCTTCGGTCCCGTATCGCCCAACTGACCGACGACGACGTGCCGTCCCTCGCGTGGACGCTGCAGACCGGTCGCGTCGCCCTCGACGAACGGCTGGCCTTCACGGCCGGCTCGCTGGAATCCGTCGAGCAGCGGCTCGACGCGTTCCTCGCCGACCCCGCCGGGCCGGGCGACTGGGCCCGTGGCAGCATACGACCCGGTCAGGACACCCGCGTCGCCCTCGCAGAGGGCGACGCGGACCCGGAGGCCGAGAACGGCCTCGACGGGTTGCCGCACCGTTGGGTCGGGGGAGAGGCCGTCGCTTGGGAGCGGCTGTACCCGGCGGGCGGGGCGCGGCCACGGCGCATCGGCCTGCCCGGCTACCCGTTCGCACGCGAGCGCCACTGGCTCGACATCACCGTCGACACCGACGCGGCTGTCGCCTCGCGGATCGGCGCGATCGGGACGTCCGAGGCGGTCCTGCACCCGTTGCTGCACCGCAACGACTCCACGGCCTTCGCGCCGGCCTTCCGTACCCGATTCGTCGGTTCGGAGCCCTTCCTGCGCGACCACCGGGTCGGTGACAGGTATGTGCTGCCGGCCGTGGCGCAGCTGGAGATGGCCCGCGAGGCCGTCGCCCGGGCCTTCGAGCTGACCGAGCCCGGCCGAGTCCGGCTGCACGACGTCGTGTGGCTGCGGCCCGTCGCCCTGGAGGGCGGCGAGCTGGTGCTGAACCTGCGGCTGCGGGTGCTGGAGGGCGACGAGACCGAGTACGAGCTGTACGTGACGGGCACCGGCGTCGACGATCACGAGGAACTGGCCGGACGAGGCCGGGCGACCCTCCTCCAGGAGGTGCCCGGACGGTACGAGGTGTCCCTGGACACCTTGCGGGCGCGGTGCGCGGGGGAACAGCTCGACGGTGTCCGGGTGTACGCGGACTTCGCGGGCAAGGGCCTGCACTACGGCCCGGCCTACCGGAGCATCGAGCGTCTCACTGTCGGCGACGACGACGCGGGCGAGGGCGGCTCGCAGGTCTTCGCCGACCTCAGCACGCCGGACGGCGCCCGGACCGGGGCCGAGGGGCTGTGCCTGCACCCGAGCATCCTGGACGGGGCCCTGCAGGCGGGGATCGGTCTGGTCCGCCACGACGCCGCGGCGCCGGACACGGCGGCCGTGATGGTGCCCTTCGCCCTGGACAGCGTGCAGGTCCATGCCGCGACGCCCGAGCGCGCCCACGTGTGGCTCCGCTCCGGCGCGCGGACCTACGACATCGACGTGTACGACGAGCACGGCCGTATCTGCGTGGAGCTGCGCGGCCTCGCCCTGCGGGAACTGCCCGCGCCCGCCGGACCCGTGGCGGAGACCGCGTCCTCGCTCGCAAAAATGGGAACCACGATCCCGAGCCCGCCGGGCGCCGGGTCCGCATCCGAGTCCGGTTCAGGTTCCGATCCGGGTTCCGGGGCCGGGCAGCTGGTGCTGTTGCGGCCCGTGTGGGAGCCGGAGAAGGCTGCCGCCGTTCTCACCGCAGGCGACGACGTCGACGAGCGTCACGTCGTCCTCGTCACCTTCGCGGCCGCCGAGGCACGCGCGCTGACGGCGGCACTGCCCCCTTCGACGCACCACGAGGTCGTCGAACTCACGGACGAGCTCCCGCTGGACGGCCAGTACCTCGTCGCGGCACAGCGTGTGTTCGCCCGGGCACGCGCCCTGCTGGAACACGGGGTGCGCGGTTCCGCGCTGCTCCAGGTCGTACTCGCCGGAGCTCCGGGCGACGACGAGCACGAGCGCCGGGCCGTATTCGGAGGGCTGAGCGCCCTGCTCAAGACCGTGACGCTGGAGAACCCCAAGCTCCGCACCGGGCTGATCGACTGCCTGGACACTGCCGTGCCGGCCGTCATCGCCGACCGGCTGCGCGCGGAGTCCGTCGGTGCCGGCAGTCCGGAGGTGCGCTACCGCGCCGGCCGACGTCAGGTCAGGCGCCTGGAGGAAGTGGCCGCCGGGCCCCGCGCGGTGACGCAGCCCTCCTGGCGTGCGGACGGCGTCTACCTGATCACCGGCGGCACCGGAGCCCTGGGCCTGATCACCGCAGAGGAGATCGCCGTCGCGGCCAGCGGCGCGACCGTGGTCCTCACCAGCCGGTCCGCGCTCACCGAGCGTCAGCGGCACACCGTCGACGCCTTGCGGGCGGCGGGACTGCGGACGGACCACCAGCGGACGGACGTCGCCGACCGTGGCGCCGTCGCGGGTCTGCTCCAGCACATCGCGCGCACCCACGGACCGCTGACCGGCATCGTGCACAGCGCCGGCGTCCTGCACGACGACTTCGTGATCAGGAAGACGCCTCAGGAACTGGCGCGGGTCCTCGAGCCCAAGGTCGCCGGGCTGGTCCATCTCGACGAGCTGACCCGGGACCAGCCGCTGGAGGTCTTCCTCTGTTTCTCCTCCATGAGCGGCGCCCTCGGCAACCCGGGGCAGGCCGACTACGCGGCCGCCAACGCCTTCATGGACGCCTACGCGACCCATCGCAATCGCCTCGTGGACGCCGGGCTGCGACACGGCAGGACCCTGTCCGTCAACTGGCCGCTCTGGGCGGACGGCGGAATGCGGGTGGACGAGGTGGCCGAGGAGCAGCTACGGCGTATGGACCTCCTGCCGCTGGACACCGCGCGCGGGCTCCACGCCCTGCGGACCGGTCTGTCGGAGCTGAGTACCGACCTGCGGGACGGCAGGCTCCTGGTCGTGGCCGGGCAGCGGGAGGCGCTGCTGCCACGTCTGACCGGAGAGCGGGCGCAGGCCGGTACTCCGCAGGACCAGGACCGGCGTGAACAGGCGCCGCACGACAAGGTTCTGCACGACAGGGCCGTGCGTCACCTCCGCCGCGAGCTGGCGGCCGCTCTCAAGCTCGGTCCCGACCGCCTGGACGCGCACACGCCGCTGGAGCGCTACGGCATGGACTCCGTCGTGGCGATGAACCTGATCGCGCAGTTGGAGAAGACCTTCGGCACACTGCCGAAGACGCTGTTCTTCGAGGTGCAGACGGTCCGCGCGCTGGCGGAGTACTTCATCGCCCAGCACGAGGACGAACTGCGTGCGCTGTTCGGCGGGACCGGCACCGGTGTCGGCACATCCGAGGGGAGCGATGCCGGTTCGCCCGCCGGCACCGGCGCATCCGCGAGGCGGGAGCCGCAAGCGGAGACGGCGCCCGCGGTCGTCCGGACGTCGGCTCCGTCACGGGTGCGGGACGAACCGCGCGCCCGCCCGGGTCACCCCCAAAGCGGCCACGACGTCAGCGACAGCACCGCGACCGGCGACGACATCCGCCACGCCACCGCCACCGCCACCGGCATCGCATCCGGCGGTGCCGCCCGTGCCGGGGAGGGAACCCGCGGCGACGACATCGCGATCATCGGGATCAGCGGGCGCTATCCGGGCGCCCCTGACCCCGACACCCTGTGGACCCGGCTCCGCTCCGGCGACGACTGCGTCACCGAGGTCCCGGCCGACCGCTGGGACCACGAGGAGCTGTTCGACCCGGACCAGGACGCGCTCGGCAAGAGCTACTGCAAGTGGGGAGGGTTCCTCGACGGGATCGACCAGTTCGATCCGCTCCTCTTCGGCATCTCGCCGAGAGAGGCCGAGACCATGGACCCGCAGCAGCGGCTCTTCCTGGAGACGGTCTGGGAGCTCCTGGAGCGGAGCGGAGTCACCCAGGAGACCATCGAGCGGCGCCATGACCGGCGTGTCGGCGTCTACGTCGGCTCGATGTACCAGATGTACCGGGCGGACGCCGAGGACGTCGTACGCTCGGCGCTGACCTCGACCGCGTCGTACAACCTCATGGCCAACCGGGTCTCGTACTTCTTCGGCCTCGAAGGACCGAGCCTGGCCGTGGACAGCATGTGCGCCTCCTCGGCGACCGCGATCCACCTGGCCTGCGCCGATCTGATGCGCGGCGACACCGAGCTGGCGATCGCCGGAGGGGTGAACCTGACGGTCCACCCGGACAAGTACGTCGCCCTGTCCCGGAGCCGGCTGCTGGGCAGCCACCCGGGCAGCCGCAGCTTCCGCGACGGGGACGGCTACCTGCCCGCAGAGGCGGTGGGCGCGGTGCTGCTCAAGCCGCTGACAGCCGCGCGCCGGGACGGGGACACCGTCCACGCCGTCATCAAGGGCAGTGCCTCCCTGCACGGCGGCCGGGCCAACCGGTTCATGACGCCGAGCCACAGGACGCAGGTGAACGTGATGCGGCGGGCACTGGAGCGGGCGGGCAGCGACCCCGCCACGATCGGCTACGTGGAGGCGGCGGCCAACGGTTCGGCGCTCGGTGACGCCGTCGAGTTCAGCGCCCTGCGTGAGGTGTTCGGCTCCGTCACGGAGCCCATCGCGCTCGGCTCGGTGAAGGCCAACCTCGGGCACCCCGAGGCGGCTTCCGGTATCGCCCAGCTCACCAAGGTCGTCATGCAGCTGCGCCATCGGGAACTGGCCCCGCAGGTGTCCATCGGCACGCCCAACCCACAACTGCGGCTGGAGGACGGCCCCCTCCGGCTGTGCGACGGCCTGAGCCACTGGCGGCCACGCCAGGGGCAGGACGGCGCTCCACGGCGCGCGCTCATCAACTCCGTCGGAGCGGGCGGCAGCCACGTCAGCATGGTCGTGGAGGAGGCCCCCGGGTTCGAGACCGCCGACGGCCGCCCCGCGCCGGACGCGGGGACCGACTCGTACGCGACGCGGCCGCAGTTGATCGTGCTCTCCGCGCACGATCCGGAGCGGCTGCGCGCCTCGGCGCGGATGCTGCACGACTTCGTCAGGAACGACGACTCCGTCGACCTGGCGGACCTCGCCCACACCCTCCAGGTGGGGCGGGACGCGCTGGCGGAACGGCTCGCGTGTGTCGTGGAATCCCGCGCGGAACTGCGCCGGACACTGGCGGAACTCCTGGAGTCCGAACAGCCGCCCGCACAGCTGCACCTCGGCAACGCCGAGGACGGCGCGGGGCCCCTGGGCGACCTGCTCTCGGGCAGCCACGGCGAGGCGTTCGTCGCCGGCCTCTTCGCCGACGGCGACCTGGACCGGCTCGCCGCGCTGTGGGTGCGGGGCGGCCGGGTCACCTGGAGCGACCTGTACGAGGGGCGCCGCCGCCGCCCGGTGGCGCTGTCGACGACCGCGTTCCGCCGCAAGCGTTACTGGGTCGGGTACACCGGCAGGCCGAAGCCGTCACAGGCACAGGCCACCCCGGTCACCAGCCGGCCGGGCGCCACCGGCACCGAGACCGGCACCGGCACCGGCGGGCCCCAGGGACCCGGCGACCCCGGCCCGGCCCGGAACCCCGGTGAGGACATCGGCCGCTACCTCGCGGTCTACCTCGCCGAGGCGCTGGGGCTGGACGCCGGCGAACTCCCGGTGAACAAGGACCTGCACGGCGTCGGCGTCGATTCGATCCTGTGGGCCCGCCTCCAGCGCGCGATTCGAGCCGATCTCGGCCTGAGCCTCACCGCACGGGAGATCGTGGAGCTGGCCACCCTGGAGCGCATCACGGCGGCACTCACCGCCAAGCGCGAACCCGAGACCGTCGCACCACCCACCCCCGACACGACCGACGACGTACGGGAGGCCAGGGCCAGGGCCCTGGAAGCGTTCCGGCAGGGCGACGTCGGACTCGAAGATCTGAAGGCACTCATGAAGGAAGTACCGGGCGCGTGAACGAAGACCAGATTCTGGCGGGCTTCAAGGCGGGCACCTACTCCGCCGAGGACGTGCTCGCCTTCTACGAGCGGTTTCAGGACGCGTCCCGGACGGACGCCCCGGGCAGGTATCCCCTGTCCGAAGGACAGAAGGGGCTGTGGCTCCTCCACAAGCTGCGCCCCGACTCGGACGTGTACAACGTCCCGGTCTGCTTCCGCACCTCCGCGCCGTTCGACGTCGCGGTGTTCCAGGAGGCGTTCGAGCTCGTGGTCGGCCGCCACACCCCGCTGACCAGCGTGGTCGTGGAGGACGAAGGCACCCCCTACCTGGCGCCGCGGACCTCCGGTGACATCCGCTTCCGCCACCAGCCGGTGCCTCCCGGTCTCCCCGAGGAGGTCCTGCTCACGCTCGTGCGCGAGCAGGCCAAGGCACCGTTCGACCTGGCCCGGGACTCGCCGGCGCGTGCCTTCGTCTACTCGGCGGGCTCGGCCGACGCGCCCGACACCCTCGTTCTGCTCGTCTTCCACCACCTGGTGTTCGACGGCGCCTCCACCCCCGTCCTGCTGCGTGACCTCCTCCAGGCGTACGACGCGCTGATCGAGGGCCGCACCCCGCAGGACACCTCCGGACGGCAGGACAACTACGATGCGTTCGTCCGCTGGGAGGCCGACCTCCTCGCCGGGCCGGAAGGCGCAGGCCACCGCGCCTTCTGGCAGGACACCCTGGCGGGCCCCCTTCCCGTGCTGCGCCTCGGCATCGAGCGGGCGCCCGCGCCGGGCACCGCTGCCGTCGGAGCGACCGCCCGGCTCGCGCTCACGCCGGAGCTCGCCGCCGGAGTGCGAGACCTGTGCGGCGCCCGCGGCATCAAGCCCGCCGTCCTCTTCCTCGCCGTGTACGAACTGCTCCTGCACCGCTACAGCGGAGAGCGCGACCTGATCGTCGGCGTTCCCTCCATGGGCAGGCCGGACGCCGCCTACGACGAGTCGGTCGGCTACTTCGTCAACATGGTGCCCGTCCGGCACGGGGTGCGCGGCGACGAACCGTTCACCGACTTCGTGCGGGAGCTGACGCTGGTCATGGCCGACGGCCTCGACCACGCCGCCTATCCGTTCCCGCGCATGGTGCAGGACCTGAGTCTGCGGACCGACCCCGACAACTCGCCGGTCTTCCAGGTCTCGTACGTCTTCCAGAACAAGCGCATGATGCACGTGACGGACGAGGCCCGTGGCCTCGGCCTCGCACGGTCCCTCCGGTTCGTCGACCGGATCTCCCAGGAAGGCGAGTTCAAGCTGCACCTGGAGGTCGTCGAGAACGCCGCCGACGACTACACGCTGCACCTCAAGTACGACGCCCGGCGCTTCGACGCCGAGGCCGTCGAGCGCTTCCTCGACCACTACCGGCGACTGCTGCGGTCACTGGTGGCCGAACCCCGGCAGCTGCTCTCCGAGGCACCGCATCTGTCCGACGAGGAACGTCATCAGCTGCTCGACGAGTGGAACGACACCCGTCGCGCCTACTCCGACGACCGCAGCCTGCCCGACCTCCTCGACGCCGCGGTGGCCCGTCACGGCCACCGCACCGCTCTCGAACTGGGCGGGCGGACGCTGACGTACGAGGAGCTCGGCGCTCGGGCCGACGCCGTCGCCCGTGAGCTGCGGCACCGGGGTGTCACGGCGGACACCGTCGTCGGCGTCTGCATGGAACGTTCCTTCGAGATGGTGATCGGCCTGTGGGCGATCATGAAGGCGGGCGGCGCCTACCTGCCCCTGGAACCCGGCTACCCGGCCGAGCGCCTCGAGTACATGATCGAGGACTCCGGTGCCCGCATCGTGCTGGCCCAGACCGGAACCGACACGTCCGTGCTGTCCGGTGCCGACGAGGTGATCCGGCTCGACGCCGAGGGCCGCCTGACCGGCGATGTCCCGGACGGCGCCGCGACACCCGTCACCGTCGCCGCCGGCCCCGGCCATCTGGCGTACGTCATCTACACCTCCGGCTCCACCGGCCGCCCCAAGGGCGTGATGGTCGAGCACCGGGCGGCCGTCAACCGCATGGAGTGGATGCAGAACGAGTACGCCCTCGGTACCGACGACGTCGTGCTCCAGAAGACGCCCTTCAGCTTCGACGTCTCCGTGTGGGAATTCGTCTGGCCTCTCGTCACGGGCGCCCGTCTGGTCCTCGCCGAGCCCGGGGGCCACAAGGACCCCGGCCACCTGCTCTCCCTCATCCGCTCGGCCGGGGTCACGACCCTGCACTTCGTCCCGTCCATGCTGCGCCTGATGCTCGACCAGGAAGGCTGGGCCCGGTGCACCTCCGTCCGCCAGGTCTTCTGCAGCGGCGAGGCCCTGCCCCCGGAGCTGCCCGCACGGCACTACGCCGTGCACGGCGCACGGCTGCACAACCTCTACGGTCCGACCGAAGCGGCCATCGACGTCAGCCACTGGGCGTGCCCGCCCTCCACGGAACCGGCCGGCACCGTGCCGATCGGCCGGCCGATCCAGAACATCCAGCTCCATGTACTCGACGGCTTCGGCCGGCTGCAGGCCGTCGGCTGCGTGGGCGAGCTGCACATCGCCGGTGCCGGCCTGGCCCGCGGCTATCTGAACAACCCCGCTCTGACGCGTGAGCGGTTTGTCCCGAACCCGTACGCCGATGCCCCCGACGCGCGCATGTACCGGACCGGTGACCTGGTCCGGCGGACGGCGGACGGCACCCTGGAGTACCTCGGCCGCATCGACGACCAGGTCAAGCTGCGGGGCTTCCGCATCGAGCTCGGTGAGATCGAGGAGAGCCTGGCGCGCCACCCGGACGTCAAGGCCTGCGCCGTACTGGCCCGCGAGGACAGCCCCGGCGACCCGCGTCTGGTCGGATACGTGGTCCTCGACCGGGAACACGTCGGCGACTTCCACGAGGAGCTCAGCCGGCACCTCGGCCGCACGCTGCCCGAGCACATGATCCCCAACGCCGTGGTCCACCTGGAGGAGCTGCCGCTGACCGCGAACGGCAAGCTCGACCGCAAGGCGCTCCCGGCGCCCGATGCGAGCGCGTACGGTGTCGCCGGCGAGCGCGTCGCCCCCAGCACCGACACCGAAAGGTCCCTGCTCGCGATCTGCGCCGAGCTGCTCGGCTTCGACGAGCGGCGCATCGGTGTGAACGACAACTTCTTCGCACTGGGCGGCCACTCGCTGCTCATCCCCAAGCTGACTGCCCGACTGGCGGACAGCGGACTCGACTGTGACCTCCAGAGCGTGTTCGGCGCCTCGACCTTCGCCGAGCTGGCGGCCACGATCGATTCCGCCGCGACCGCGGCCCCGGACGACGCGACGACGAACGAGGCGGCTGCCGAGCCGTTCACCGTCCCACCGAACGGCATTCCCGCCGGCTGCACCCGGATCACGCCCGACATGCTCCCGCTCGTGTCACTGACCGAGGACGAACTGGCGACGGTTGTCGCCGCGGTGCCGGGCGGAGCCGCCAACCTCCAGGACGTCTACCCGCTGGCGGCGCTGCAGGAGGGGATGCTGTTCCACCACCTCAAGGAGAGCGGCCGGGACCCCTATGTGCTCTCCGGTGTGTTCTCCTTCGAGAGCCGGGCGCACCTGGACGCTTTCGTACAGGCCCTGCGGCAGGTCGTCGCACGGCACGACGCGCTGCGCACGGCGATCCTGACCCAGGGGCTGCCGCAGCCCCTGCAGTTCGTGGTCCGGCACGCCGACCTCGAACCGGAGGAATTCCAGGTACGTCCCGGCGCCGACATCCAGGAAGAGATCCGTGAGCTGCTGGCGCGGCCGCAGACGATCCGGCTGGACCGCGCACCGCTCATCCGGCTCCGTGCCGCCCGCCACCCCGGCACCCCGGAGTGGTTCGTGGTGCTCAACCTGCACCACGTCATCGACGACGCCACCTCGCTGGGCTTCTTGTTCCAGGAGCTGGTCGCGCACATGACGGGCAGGGAGGGTGACCTCGCGGAGCCGGTACCGTACCGGAACTTCATCGCGCACGTCCGCCACCGTGCCGAGAGCCTCGACCCGGCGGACTTCTTCCGGACCCAGCTCGGCGACGTGACCGAGCCGACGGTGATGTTCGGCCTGCACGACGTGCATGGCGACGGCCGCCGCGTACTGGACCTGCGCCGCCCGCTGGACAGCCGTCTCGGGCAGCGGATCAGGGACTGTGCCAGGGAGCTGCGAGTCAGCCCGGCGACCCTGTTCCACGCCGGCTGGGCGCTCGTCGTATCGGCGTGCAGCGGACGCGACGACGTGGTCTTCGGCACGGTGATGTCCGGGCGCCTGCAGGGCCCCCGTGGGATCGAGCGCATGCTCGGCAACTTCATCAACACGCTCCCGGTGCGCGTCGGCCTCGACGGCACGAGCGTGCGCGACCTGGTGCGCACCGTCGACCAGGAGCTGCGGGAGCTGGTGCGCCACGAGCAGACCCCGCTGGCCGTCGCCCACGGCCACAGCGACGTGCCCCGCGAGACGCCCCTGTTCAACGCGATCCTGAACTACCGGCACCTGGAGTCCGACGACCGCATCGACGACTCCGAGCTGGAGCGTGCGGGTGTCAGGTCACTCGCCGGCGTGATCGAGCGAAGCAACTACCCGGTGGCCCTCTCGGTCGACGA
This sequence comes from Streptomyces sp. NPDC002911, assembly GCF_053591835.1. NCBI lineage: Bacteria > Bacillati > Actinomycetota > Actinomycetes > Kitasatosporales > Streptomycetaceae > Streptomyces > Streptomyces sp. NPDC002911. The sequence goes on from NZ_JBSFUO010000017.1 coordinate 124,471, forward strand.
TCTGGGCGGTTCCTTTTCTCTCGACGCCCAGATCGACCAGGCGCAGGACGCCGAACTGGTCATCGGCTACCTCGAAACCGCCATGACGAACCTGATCGACGCACTCGCCGGGGACGAGTCGGCCGAGGGCCCGGCCCTGGAGCTGCCCGTGCTGAGCGCGGGGCTGCGCAAGCGCGTGCTGGTCGACTGGAATTCTGTGCCGGGTGCTGTTTCCGGCGCGGTTTCCGGTTCTGGTTCCGGTTCCGGTTCTGGTTCTGGTTCTGGTGTGGTGGGGCGTTGTGTTCATGAGTGGTTCGAGGAGGTTGCGGCGCGGTCGCCGGGTGCGGTGGCGTTGGAGTGTGAGGGTCGTTCTGTTTC
>NZ_JBSFUO010000018.1:0-118001 GCF_053591835.1 Streptomyces sp. NPDC002911
GTCCAGCGGCCGGGGGTTGGTGCTGATGGAGATGCTCGCCGACGCGTGGGGGGTGGCCACGAGAGGCTGGGGAAAGTCGATCTGGTTCGGGCCGGGGCCGATCGGCCCCGGCCCGCGCCGCTTGCGCCCTCGTCCCGTCTCACTGGGCGCCGGGACGCACCAGCCCGCTCTCGTACGCGTAGACGGCGGCCTGTACGCGGTCGCGCAGGCCGAGCTTCGTCAGTACATGGCCCACATGCGTCTTGACCGTCGTCTCGCTCACGAACAGGTCGGCCGCGACCTCGGCGTTGGACAGCCCCCGTGCCACCAGCTTCAGCACCTCCACCTCACGCTCGGTGAGGGTGTGCAGGGCATCCGGGACGGACTCCTCGCCCGAGGGGAGATGGTCGGCGTACTTGTCGAGCAGCCGACGCGTGATGCTGGGCGCCAGCATCGCCTCTCCGGCGGCCACCACCCGGATGGCCTGCACCAGCTCGTTGGCCGGCGCGTCCTTCAGCAGGAAGCCGCTGGCGCCGGCGCGCAGCGCCTCCACCACGTACTCGTCGAGATCGAACGTCGTCAGCACCAGGACCTTCGCCGGGCCGTCCCGTCCGGGACCCGTGATCTGGCGGGTCGCCTCGACCCCGTCCATCCGCGGCATCCGGATGTCCATGAGCACGACATCCGGCTGCAACGCCCGCACCTGATCGATGGCCTGCAGGCCGTCACCCGCCTCACCGACCACCGCGAGATCGCCTTCCGCCTCCAGGATCATCCGGAAACCGGTGCGCAGCAGTGGTTGATCATCGACGAGCAGGACGCGGATAGCCACGTAATCTCCTTCAGGGCCTTCGAGAAGTCGAGAAGGGCCTTCGTGTCAAGGGCCTTCGATAACCGCCGGTCGACCGGCCTCGGACCGGACCGGCTCCATTCTGCCCTGCGCAGCCTCCACCGATTCGGCCGGGCGCACGGACAGCGGATAGACCGGGGGAGTCCCGCCGAACTCGGGACAGACCGCCCGGTGATCGCACCAGCCGCACAGCTTGGTCGGCCTCGGCCGCCACTCGCCCGTCTCGGTGGCCAGCCGGATCGCGTCCCACAGCGCCAGCAGCTTGCGTTCCACCCGCTCGAGGTCGGCCGGGACGGGGTCGTACGTCAGCACGTCACCGCTGCCGAGATAGACCAGCTGGAGCCGGCGCGGCACCACGTTCTTCAGGCGCCACACCACCAGGGCGTAGAACTTCATCTGGAAGAGCGCGCCCTCCGCGTATTCCGGCCGCGGCGCCTTGCCGGTCTTGTAATCCACGATGCGGACCTCGCCCGTGGGGGTGACATCGACGCGGTCGATCACCCCGCGCAGCCGCAGTCCCGAATCCAGCTCCGTCTCGATGAACAGCTCCCGCTCGGCCGGCTCGAGGCGGGTCGGGTCCTCCAGTGAGAACCACCGCTCCACGAGCCGCTCCGCCTCGCCCAGCCACCCCGCGAGCCGCTCTCCCCCAGGGTCCCCCTCGAACAGCTCGGTCAGCTCGGGCTTCGACTCCAGCAGCCGGTCCCACTGGCCGGGGATCAGCGCCTTGGCCTTCGGAGCCGTACGGTCCGCCGCCGGGGCGTCGAACAGACGCTCAAGCACCGCATGCACCAGCGTGCCCCGGGTAGCAGCCTCACTGGGCTTCTCAGGCAGCTTGTCGATGACCCGGAACCGGTACAGCAGGGGACACTGCATGAAATCGTTCGCGCGCGACGGCGACAGGGACGAGGGTGGCTGAGGCGGGCGCGGTTCGGACGTCATGTCGCAGACCCTACGGCCCGCCACCGACACCCATCGGCATACCATCGACGCCAGAGCTCGCACAGCACGATCGTGGCAGCAGCCACCGACCGAAGGGACCCCGTGGACGAGAGCGGCGACAGCGGGCGCCCGCAGCCCGGCGCAGGCGCAGGGGGTTCGGACCCCGGCACCGAACCGGACAAGGGCAAGCCGCGACGCCCGGCAGACCCGGGAGGCGGTCTCCTCATGGGCCGCCCCTTCGGCGTGCCGGTGTACGTGGCCCCCAGCTGGTTCGTCGTCGCGGCCCTGATCACCTGGGTCTTCGGCGGCCAGCTCGACCGCGTCCTGCCGGAACTCGGCGGAGCCCGCTACCTGGTCGCGCTCTTCTTCGCGATCGCCTTCTACGCGTCCGTGCTCGTGCACGAGCTCGCCCACACCGTCGCCGCCCTGCGCTACAAACTGCCGGTGCGCCGCATCCAGCTCCAGTTCTTCGGCGGTGTCTCCGAGATCGAGAAAGAGACGGAGACCCCCGGCCGCGAGTTCGTCCTCGCCTTCGTGGGGCCCCTGCTCTCCCTCGTCCTCGGCGGTGTCTTCTACATCCCGCTCCAGTTCGTCGAAGCGGGCACCGTCCCCGGCGTGCTGCTCGCCGGGCTGATGATCTCCAACCTCATCGTCGCCGCTTTCAACCTGCTGCCCGGCCTGCCCCTGGACGGCGGCCGCATGCTCCGCGCCGTCGTCTGGAAGATCACGGGCAAGCCGATGAGCGGCACCGTCGCCGCCGCATGGGTCGGCCGGGGCCTGGCCATCACCGTCTTCGTCGGCCTCCCGCTGCTCACCCACACGGGCGCCCTCGGGAGCGCCACCGGTGAGATCAGCGGGTTCGAGACCGTCACCGACGCGCTCCTCGCGGCGATCCTCGCCGCGATCATCTGGACCGGGGCGGGGAACAGCCTGCGGACGGCCCGGCTCCGCGAACACCTCCCCGAACTGCGTGCCCGCACCCTCACCCGGCGCGCGGTGCCCGTCGAGGCCGCCACCCCGCTCTCCGAGGCCCTCCGCCGCGCCAACGAGGCGGGCGCCCGTGCTCTGGTCGTCGTCGACGGGCAGGGCAGTCCGAAGGCCGTCGTCCGGGAGGCGGCCATCGTCGGGGTTCCCGAGCACCGCCGTCCCTGGGTGGCCGTCAGTGGTCTCGCCCAGGACCTCACCGACGGCATGAAGGTCCCCGCCGAACTGGCGGGCGAGGCCCTCCTGGACCGGCTGAAGGCCTCCCCGGCCACCGAGTACCTGGTCGTCGAGGACACCGGCGAGATCTACGGCGTCCTCTCCACCGCCGATGTCGAGCGCGCCTTCATCAAGGCCATGGCCCGTCCGTCGGCCTGACGCCCGGGAAACGGCCCCCGAAATACCGGTAGGCTGTTCACATGTCCGAACCGACCGGTGCCGCCCGCCGTCGCGGCCCATTCAAAGTCGGGGACCAGGTCCAGCTCACCGACCCCAAGGGACGCCACTACACCTTCACGCTCGAGGCCGGAAAGAACTTCCACACCCACAAGGGTTCTTTCCCGCACGACGAGCTGATCGGTGCTCCCGAGGGCAGTGTTGTCCGTACCACGGGAAACGTCGCTTATCTCGCGCTGCGCCCCCTGCTCCCCGACTACGTCCTGTCCATGCCCCGCGGTGCCGCCGTGGTCTATCCGAAGGACGCGGGCCAGATCCTGGCCTTCGGTGACATCTTCCCCGGTGCGCGCGTCGTCGAAGCCGGCGTCGGCTCGGGTGCGCTGAGCACCTTCCTGCTGCGCGCCATCGGCGAGCAGGGCATGCTGCACTCCTACGAGCGCCGCGAGGACTTCGCCGAGATCGCCCAGCAGAACGTCGAGCGCTACTTCGGCTCGCCGCACCCGGCCTGGCAGCTCACCGTCGGCGACCTCCAGGACAACCTCTCGGACACCGACGTCGACCGCGTCGTCCTCGACATGCTCGCCCCGTGGGAATGCCTCGAGGCCGTCTCCAAGGCCCTGGTGCCCGGCGGGATCCTCTGCGCTTACGTCGCGACCACGACCCAGCTCTCGCGGACCGTCGAGTCCATCCGTGAGATCGGCTGCTTCGCCGAACCGCAGCCCTGGGAGTCGATGATCCGCAACTGGCACGTGGAAGGCCTGGCCGTGCGGCCCGACCACCGGATGATCGGCCACACCGGCTTCCTCGTCACCGCCCGCCGTCTCGCGGACGGCGTCGAGCCGCCGCTGCGCCGCCGCCGCCCGTCCAAGGGCGCCTACGGCGAAGACTACAAAGGTCCCGGCAGCCGGAGCGGCTCCGCCGCCACCGGCGACTGAGCCCGCACAACGCGCAGGCGCCGCCGCCGAGTTCCCGGCCCCCGGGAGCTCGGCGGCGGCGTTTTCCGTCGCCCAGGGACGGCCCCCGCCGTTCCCCTCGGGTGTGAGGTGTGGCACGATGCTGGCCACCCCTCGCCCGCAGACGTCACTTCGGCACCGCCCATCCAGGCCTCCAGGAACCACAGGAGACATACCGCGTGCAGACCTCCGCACTCCCGGACCTCGCGCACACCGACGCCAAGCCGGTGCACTGGCTCGCCACGGCCACGGCGATGGCAGCCGTCGTCGCACTCGCGGGGCTGCTCCAGCCCGAGGCGGCCACCGCCACGGCCTCCGCGTCCGAGCACGGCGTCACCACACAGCACGGCAGCGCCCCCGCGGCGACCGCGCCCGACCCGGCGGGAGTCGCCTACCCGCTCGACTGCGGCGCCGCCGGGCGGACCGTTGCCGACAGCGCTGCCGGAGACCTCGACGGGGACGGGGGGCCCGAGACCGTGGCCGTCGTCCGCTGTGCCGCGGGGTCCGGCACTCCGCCCAGTGGCATCTACGTCGTGACACAGCAGAGCGGGGCCGCACCCCGGGTCGTGGCGACCCTGGTGGACCCCGCTCAGAAACTTGCCGTCACCGGCTTCACCGTCCGTGACGGCCGGGTCTCGGCGACCCTCCTCGGCTACTCCTCGGCAGACGTACCGCGCTGCTGCCCCGACGAGCTGGAGAGCGCCACCTGGCAATGGAAGGGCAACGCGTTCATCAAGTCCGCCGGCCCTGCCGGGAGCACCGCACGAGGAGTCTGAGCCCGTAACTCCGTCTACTCCGCGTCGGGCCCGAAGACTTCCACATTGTCTGAAACGCGACGTACGTGAATGCAGTCGCCCGGGCATTCCTTGGCCGAATCCACCACGTCCTGGAGAAGGGGCAAAGGCACCGGTGTGGTGGCGCCCTTGTCCTGGAGGAGCTCGTCCTCGTCGCTCTTCACATAGGCCAGACCGTCGATGTCCAGCTCGAAGACCTCGGGTGCGTACTGCACACAGATGCCGTCGCCCGTACAGAGATCCTGGTCGATCCAGACCTCGAGGTCCTGTGTGTCACGGTCGCTCGGAGCGTCCTGCTGCACGGTCATGTGTCCTGCCGTTCCCTGCGTATCTGCACCAATTGAAGCCAGCCCTGACGGGTGTTGAACGGTTCGACGATACAACCGGCTGCTTTCCCCTGCCGAAGGGTGGGTATTCCCTTGGCGTGAGGGAGAGCGCAAGGGTGAAGATCGGACACACTTCCGGGTCTTTGTGATCTAGGGGTTTCAATCATCACCCACCCAGGTAGGGTCAGGAAGCGTCCAGCTCCCCTTGGAGGAGGTGAGGACCGTGGCAGCCCACGACGACGACATCAACCGCGGCATCCGGCCCGGGCGGGGGTCAGAAGACCCAGCCGGCCAGGTTGCCTATCTTGAGCAGGAGATCGCCGTCCTGCGACGTAAGCTCGCCGACTCTCCGCGTCATACGAGGATTCTCGAAGAGCGGATCGTCGAGTTGCAGACCAGCCTGTCAGGCGTGTCCGCGCAGAACGAGCGGCTCGCCGGCACACTCCGGGAGGCCCGCGACCAGATCGTGGCGCTCAAGGAGGAGGTCGACCGGCTCGCGCAGCCGCCGGCCGGCTTCGGTGTCTTCCTGCAGGCCAACGAGGACGACACCTGCGACATCTTCACCGGGGGCCGCAAGCTCCGGGTGAACGTCAGCCCCAGCGTCGAGCTCGAAGGCCTCCGGCGAGGCCAGGAAGTCATGCTCAACGAAGCGCTCAACGTGGTCGAAGCCATGGAATACGAGCGGGCCGGGGACATCGTCACCCTCAAGGAGATCCTTGAGGACGGCGAGCGCGCCCTGGTCGTCGGGCACACCGACGAGGAGCGGGTGGTGAGGCTCGCCGAGCCCCTGCTGGACATCACCATCCGTCCCGGCGACGCCCTCCTGCTCGAACCCAGGTCCGGCTACGTCTACGAAGTGGTCCCCAAGAGCGAGGTCGAGGAGCTCGTTCTCGAAGAGGTCCCGGACATCGACTACAACAAGATCGGCGGTCTGGGGGACCAGATCGAACTGATCCGCGACGCGGTCGAGCTCCCGTACCTCCACCCCGACCTCTTCAAGGAGCACGAACTGCGTCCGCCGAAGGGCATCCTGCTCTACGGCCCTCCCGGCTGCGGCAAGACACTCATCGCCAAGGCCGTCGCCAACTCGCTGGCCAAGAAGGTCGCCGAGGTCACCGGACAGCCCGCGGGGAAGAGCTACTTCCTCAACATCAAGGGCCCCGAGCTCCTCAACAAGTACGTCGGTGAGACCGAGCGGCACATCCGCCTCGTCTTCCAGCGTGCCCGGGAGAAGGCGAGCGAGGGCACACCCGTCATCGTCTTCTTCGACGAGATGGAATCCCTCTTCCGCACCCGTGGGTCCGGAGTCAGCTCGGACGTGGAGAACACCATCGTCCCCCAGCTGCTCGCAGAGATCGACGGTGTGGAGGGCCTGGAGAACGTCATCGTCATCGGTGCCTCCAACCGTGAGGACATGATCGACCCCGCGATCCTGCGGCCCGGCCGTCTCGATGTGAAGATCAAGATCGAGCGTCCGGACGCGGAGGCCGCGAAGGACATCTTCGCGAAGTACCTCACGCCTTCGCTTCCGCTGCACTCGGACGATCTGGCCGAGCACACCGGTTCGAAGGAGGCCGCCGCCCACGCGATGATCCAGTCCGTCGTGGAGCGGATGTACACGGAATCCGACGAGAACCGCTTCCTCGAGGTCACCTACGCGAACGGCGACAAGGAAGTCCTGTACTTCAAGGACTTCAACTCCGGAGCGATGATTCAGAACATCGTGGACCGGGCAAAGAAGATGGCCATCAAGGCTTTCCTCGAGCAGGGCCAGAAGGGCCTGCGTGTCTCCCATCTCCTCCAGGCATGCGTGGACGAGTTCAAGGAGAACGAGGACCTGCCCAACACCACCAACCCGGACGACTGGGCCAGGATTTCCGGAAAGAAGGGCGAGCGGATCGTGTTCATCCGCACGCTCGTCACCGGAAAGCAGGGCGCAGACACCGGCCGCTCCATCGACACGGTGGCAAATACCGGACAGTACCTGTAAAACGCAGACCGGCTGCGGATACCCGGAAGGGCATCCGCAGCCGGCCGTTTTCCCGGCAGCTCCGGCCGCACCCGAACAATGACGTGCTTGATCTCCCCACCAGGCGCAGGAGCGCTCTAGGCTCAGCCGTACCGCCGAGTCGCGCAGTGCGGGGACGGGCACCGCGGACCAGCAGCGGTACTTGAGCGCCGCTCCCGGACGGGAGCGACGCCGGGCAAGGAGGGCCGCATGACCGTACGGCGAGTGATGGGCATCGAGACGGAGTACGGGATCTCCGTTCCCGGTCAACCCAACGCCAATGCCATGCTCACCTCGTCCCAGATCGTCAACGCCTACGCGGCGGCGATGCACCGGGCGCGCCGCGCCCGCTGGGACTTCGAGGAGGAGAACCCGCTGCGTGACGCGCGAGGCTTCGACCTCGCCCGTGAGACCGCGGACTCCAGCCAGCTCACCGACGAGGACATCGGCCTGGCCAATGTCATCCTCACGAACGGTGCGCGGCTGTACGTCGACCACGCGCACCCCGAATACAGCTCGCCGGAGATCACCAATCCGCTGGACGCGGTGCTCTGGGACAAGGCCGGCGAACGGGTGATGGCGAGGGCCGCCGAGCGGGCCGCCGCGATCCCGGGCGCCCAGCCGATCCATCTCTACAAGAACAACACCGACAACAAGGGCGCGTCCTACGGCACGCACGAGAACTACCTGATGAAGAGGGAGACCCCCTTCTCGGACATCGTGCGCCATCTGACGCCGTTCTTCGTCTCCCGTCAGGTCGTCACCGGTGCCGGACGGGTCGGCATCGGACAGGACGGCCACGAGCACGGATTCCAGATCAGCCAGCGCGCCGACTACTTCGAGGTCGAGGTCGGCCTCGAGACCACGCTCAAGCGCCCCATCATCAACACCCGCGACGAACCGCACTCCGACGCCGAGAAGTACCGCAGGCTGCACGTGATCATCGGCGACGCGAACCTTTCCGAGATCTCGACCTATCTCAAGCTCGGCACCACCTCGCTGGTCCTGGCCATGATCGAGGACGGTTTCATCAAGGTCGACCTGGCGGTCGACCAGCCCGTCCGCACGCTCCACCAGGTCTCGCACGATCCGTCCCTGAAACAACTGGTCACGCTCCGTAGCGGCCGGACACTCACCGCGGTGCAGCTCCAGATGGAGTACTTCGAGCTGGCCCGCAAGTACGTCGAGGAGCGCTACGGGGCCGACGCCGACGAACAGACCAGGGATGTCCTGGTCCGCTGGGAGGACACCCTGAATCGCCTGGAGAACGACCCGATGAGCCTGTCAGGCGAGCTGGACTGGATCGCCAAGCGGGAGCTCATGGAGGGCTACCGGCGCCGCGACGGCCTGGACTGGGACGCTCCCCGCCTGCACCTGGTGGACCTCCAGTACGCCGACGTACGGGCCGACAAGGGCCTGTACAACCGGCTGGCGGCCCGCGGGAAGATCAAGCGGCTGCTCGACGAGAGCGACGTCGAGCGGGCCCGTACGAAGCCTCCCGAGGACACCAGGGCCTATTTCCGGGGCCGCTGCCTGGAGCAGTACGCGGACGACGTCGCCGCTGCCTCCTGGGACTCGGTCATCTTCGATCTGCCCGATCGTGACTCGCTGCAACGGGTGCCGACGATGGAACCGTTGCGGGGTACACGTACGCACGTCAAGGAGCTCCTGGACCGCTGCCGCACCGCGGAAGAGCTGGTCCGGACGCTGACGGGGGGCTGAAAGGCCCTCCGGCTGGGAATCAATCAGATGACCTCCGGACGTTGAGGAAAGTAGCGGGCCGATGTCGGACCCCGTAGGTAGGGTCTGATCAAGTGCTTCGAACCGAGCGGGGTGAGCTATATGGCGACCAAGGACACCGGCGGCGGACAGCAGAAGGCGACACGTTCCACAGAGACGACCGAGGAGCAGGCGCAGGACGCGCAGGCGTCCGAGGACCTCAAGGAGCGGCAGGAGAAGCTCAGCGACGACGTCGACGACGTCCTCGACGAGATCGACGACGTACTCGAGTCCAATGCTGAGGACTTCGTGCGTTCGTTCGTGCAAAAGGGCGGCGAGTAGCAGCCGGAGACCCGTTTCGGACCACTCGCCGACGAGCTCGTACCGTTGGCCGGCGCCTCCGTGGGATGCCCTCGCCCGTACCGGGGCGTCCCACGGAAGCGCTTCTCCGGACCCGGGATCATGTTGATCGCCGTCACAGGGCGGGTAGGGTCCGTGGCGTACTGCTGCAACTGCAATTCGGCCAGTGGCAAGTTGGGGGATGATCCTGACTCCTTGCGCAGGGCCATCGCATACCTGGAGGGAAACGCGTGGAAGCCAACACTCGTAGCACCGGGCGTCTACCAGCTGCCTTCCTGACGCCGGGTTCGTCCTCGTTCATGGACTTCCTGTCCGACCACTCACCCGAGATCCTTCCCGGCAATCGCAGCCTGCCGCCGATGCAGGGCGCTATCGAGGCACCGCACGGCACGACCATCGTCGCGGCCTCGTTCCCCGGCGGAGTGGTCCTCGCCGGTGACCGACGGGCGACCATGGGCAACATGATCGCGCAGCGCGACATCGAGAAGGTGTTCCCGGCCGACGAGTACTCCGCGGTGGGGATCGCCGGCACGGCCGGTCTCGCCGTGGAGATGGTCAAGCTGTTCCAGCTGGAGCTGGAGCACTTCGAGAAGGTCGAGGGTGCCACGCTCTCCCTGGAGGGCAAGGCCAACCGGCTCTCCACGATGATCCGCAGCAATCTGGCGATGGCCATGCAGGGCCTGGCGGTCGTCCCGCTCTTCGCCGGATACGACGTCGACCGCGAGGAGGGCCGGATCTTCTCCTACGACGTCACCGGCGGGCGCTCCGAGGAACACGGTTACGCGGCCACCGGCTCCGGCTCCGTCTTCGCGCGCGGGTCGATGAAGAAGCTGTACCGCGACGACCTGACGGAGGAGCAGGCTCTCACCCTGGTCGTACAGGCGCTGTACGACGCGGCCGACGACGACTCGGCGACCGGCGGCCCGGACGTGGCCCGCCGGATCTACCCGATCGTCACCGTCATCACCGACGAGGGCTTCCGCAAGCTGAACGACACGGAATCCGCGGAGATCGCGCGCGCGATCCTGGAGCGCCGGCTCGAGCAGCCCGACGGCCCCCGCGCCGCGCTGCTCTGACCGGCCCGATGCTTCTCCGATGCACTCGTCACTGACAGAAAGGGACGGATAGCCGGTGTCGACGCCGTTCTATGTCTCACCTCAGCAGGCCATGGCCGACCGGGCGGAATACGCCCGGAAGGGCATCGCCCGTGGTCGCAGCCTGGTTGTGCTGCAGTACGCCGACGGCATTGTGTTCGTCGGCGAGAACCCGTCCCGCGCGCTGCACAAGTTCAGCGAGATCTACGACCGGATCGGCTTCGCCGCCGCCGGCAAGTACAACGAGTACGAGAACCTCCGCATCGGCGGAGTCCGCTACGCCGATCTGCGGGGATACACCTACGACCGCGACGACGTGACGGCCCGTGGACTGGCCAACGTCTACGCGCAGACGCTCGGCACCATCTTCTCCAGCGCGGCGGAGAAGCCGTACGAGGTGGAGCTGGTGGTCGCCGAGGTCGGCGCCGGGCCCGAGGGTGACCAGATCTACCGGCTGCCGCACGACGGATCCATCGTGGACGAGCACGGCTCGGTCGCGGTCGGCGGGAACGCCGAACAGATCAGCAACTTCCTGGACCAGCGCCACCGCGACGGGATGTCGCTCGCCGAGGCGCTGAAACTGGCCGTGCAGGCACTGTCCCGCGAGGCCAACGGCAACGAGCGGGAGATCCCCGCCGAGCGGCTCGAGGTCGCGGTCCTGGACCGCACAAGGCCGCAGCAGCGCAAGTTCAAGCGGATCATCGGCCGGCAGCTGACCAGGCTGCTGGACGCCGACGGCGCCGGTGCGACCCCGACGGACGCTCCGTCCGACACGGAGGAGCCCGAAGGCGGCGACGCACCGGCCGCCGCTGGTACCGACGCCCCCGCGAAGGGTGCCGACGGCCCCGACGAGGCTTCGGGCGAGGCCACGAAGGAGTAGTCGGCTCCGGAGATGTTCCGAGGTCGTGCCCTCCGGCCGCCGCACGCGGCGGCCGGAGGGCACGGTCATGCGGTGCGCGGGGGTGCGGTGGAACCCCGTACCACCAGACGGACGGGGAGATCGCTGTGGGCCGCCGTGCGGCCCTCCAGGACGTCCAACAGCGCCCTCATGCCCCGCTCGCCCACCTGTTCGGCCGGGAGGCGCACCGTGGTGAGTTCCGGGTCCACCGCTGTGGCGAGCGCCAGGTCGTCGAAGCCGGTCACGGAGATGTCGTCGGGCACCCGCAGCCCCCGTCCGCGCACCGCCTTGCAGGCGCCGGCGGCCAGGATGTCGTCGTCACAGACGATGGCCGTGGGCAAGGGGCCGGGGGAGGCCAGGACCGTCTCGGCCGCCTCGCGCCCGGCCCGTACGTCCAGGGGGGCGGTCACGGTACGCAGGACGACGCCGGGGACGTCCCGCACGGCCTCCCGCAGCGCCCGGGCGCGCACCGTGAAGGTCCAGGTGTCCACGGCGGACGCGAGGTGCACGATCCGGCGGTGGCCGAGGCCCAGCAGATGGCCGGACACCTGACGCATGCCGTCCGCGATGTCGAGATTCACGCGCGCCGCCGCTCCGTGACCCTCAGGGTCGCTGTCCAGCATCACCAACGGCAGGTCCGCGCCCCGCAGCGCCCCCAGCGCGTCCGCCGCCATCGATGAGGCGATCACCCCGTCGAGCGCCGCACGGGCCGAGGCGAACGGATCCCTGGCGGGACCGGTGCCGTCGGGGGACGGGTAGAGGACCACGCCGAAGTCGTGCTCGGCGGCGACGGCCGCGGCGCCGGTGTACACCCGGGCGAAGAACTCGTTGGTGAGCGCGGGGACGACGAGCAGGGCGGTGCGGGTGCGGCCCAGCCGGAGACTGCGGGCGGCGAAATTCGGCCGGTAGCCGAGGTCCCGGGCGTGGTCGCGGACCCGCCCGGCGGTCGCCGCCGACACCCGGCCCCGCCATTTGTCTCCGAGTACGAGCGAGACGGTGGCCTGGGAGACGCCCGCGGCTCGTGCCACGTCACGGCTGGTGGGCCGGGGTGGGGCGGGCTGCCGCGCGCTGCTCACTCGTGCCTCCGTGCTGGTCTCCGGTCGGATGCGGGGGATGGACTCCCGAGCTGCCCACATGGTACGTATGAACACTGACGTTATACGTAAAACTCCGAGGTCGTGACACCGTCGGGGGAGAGGGGCGGACATGGCCGCGGGATATCTGGACATCCTCCGGGCGCGGCACGCCGGCAGGCTGCTGGCGGGAACGCTGGTGGGCCGGTTGCCGAACGGCACCGCCCACATCGCGATCGTCCTGTTCACCCGTGCCGAAGGCGGCAGCTACACCCTGGCCGGCGCCCTTGCGGCGGCGTACGGTCTCGCCACAGCGGTGGGGCAGCCCCTGCTGGGCCGGGCCGTGGACCTGTACGGACAGCCGCGCGTCCAGTTTCCCGCGGCGGTCGTCTCCGCGCTGGGCATGGCCGCTCTCGCCCTGGCGGGCCTCGGCTCGCTCCCGGCCGCGTACGTGGCGGTCGTCGTGGCCGGCCTGTTCACGCCTCCGCTGGAGGGCGGTCTGCGCGCCCTGTGGCCGACGGTCCTCGGCCGCGAGGACAAGGTGCACCGGGCCTACGCCATGGATGCGGTGGCCCAGGAGATCATGTTCACGGTGGGGCCGCTCCTCGTGACGGTCCTGGTGTCCCTCTGGTCGCCGGCCGCGGCCCTCCTGGTCATCAACGCCATCGGGGTCCTGGGGGCGCTGTCCGTCGTCCTGTCCGAACCCTCCAGGGCATGGCGTTCGGCACCCCGCGAGGCGCACTGGCTCGGCGCACTGCGCTCGCCGGGGCTGCTCGCCCTGCTGGGCGCCTTCTTCTTCGTCGGGGTCGCGCTCGGGTCGATCACGGTGGCCGGCGTCGCGTACGCCGACGATCACGGCCGGGAATCCGTGTACGGCTGGCTGATGGCCGCGCTCGGCCTCGGCGCGCTGATCGGCGGCGGGGTGTACGGGGCGCGGCAGTGGGCCGGGGCGCCCGAGCGCAGGCTGCGGGTCATCGTCGCGCTGCTGGCCCTGGGCTACCTGCCGCTGATGCTGGTGCCCGGTGTGCCCGCCATGACCGCACTGGCGGCGCTCGCCGGGGTGTTCCTGGCCCCGGCGATCGCCTGCTCGTTCATCGTGGTGGACCGGCACGCGCCACGGGGCACGGTGACCGAGGCGTTCTCCTGGCTCGTGACGACCTTCGGGGTGGGCGCGGCGGCCGGGACGGCGGTGGCCGGCCCGGCCGTGGAGATCGGCGGGACGGCGTGGAGTTTCGCCGTAGCCGGGGCCGGTGGAGTGGCGGCGCTGCTGGTCCTGCTGGCCACCGGAAGGGTACTCGCAGCTCCCGGGCATACGCCCGCAGTTGTGGCCAATTCGGAAAATGATCGAAACGGTGCTGCCGAACCCGGTTTCAGCTCAGGCCATAAGGCGTAATGTTCAGTCATGGACCGCCGCATTTTCGGGCTGGAGAACGAGTACGGCGTCACGTGCACGTTCAGGGGACAGCGCCGACTGTCACCTGACGAAGTGGCGCGCTACCTCTTCCGCCGTGTTGTGTCATGGGGCCGCAGCAGCAATGTCTTCCTGCGGAACGGCGCCCGCCTGTACCTCGACGTGGGATCGCATCCGGAATACGCGACACCCGAATGCGACAACGTGACCGAACTGGTCACGCACGACAAGGCCGGCGAGCGCATTCTCGAGGGTTTGCTCGTCGACGCCGAACGCCGCCTGCACGAGGAGGGAATCGCGGGCGACGTCTATCTCTTCAAGAACAACACCGACTCGGCTGGAAACTCCTACGGCTGCCATGAGAACTACCTCGTGGCCCGGCACGGAGAATTCTCCCGGCTCGCGGACATCCTCATTCCGTTCCTCGTCACCCGTCAGCTGATCTGCGGTGCCGGCAAGGTGCTGCAGACGCCGCGCGGAGCCGTCTACTGCGTGAGCCAGAGGGCCGAGCACATCTGGGAGGGCGTCAGTTCCGCGACGACGCGCTCCCGTCCGATCATCAACACCCGGGACGAACCGCACGCCGACGCGGAGCGGTACCGCCGCCTCCACGTCATCGTCGGTGACTCCAACATGTCCGAGACGACCATGCTCCTCAAGGTCGGCGCCACCGACCTCGTGCTGCGCATGATCGAGGCGGGCACGGTGATGCGTGACCTGACATTGGAGAACCCGATCCGGGCCATCCGCGAGGTCAGCCACGACATCACGGGGCAGCGCAAGGTGCGCCTCGCCAGCGGCCGAGAGGCGTCCGCCATCGAGGTTCAGCGCGAGTACTACGAGAAGGCCGTCGACTTCGTCGAACGCCGTGGCATCCGCACCGGCACCGTCGACCAGGTCCTCGAGCTGTGGGGCCGCACGCTGGACGCCATCGAGGCCGAGGACCTCGACCGGATCGGCACCGAGATCGACTGGGTCATGAAGTACAAGCTCATCGAGCGGTACCGGGCGAAGCACAACATGACCATGTCGAATCCGAGGGTCGCTCAGATAGACCTCGCCTACCACGACATCCACCGGCGGCGCGGGCTCTACTACCTCCTGGAGCGCAAGGGCCAGGCCACCCGGATCTGCAACGACCTGAAGATCTTCGAGGGCAAATCGGTGCCCCCGCAGACGACCAGGGCGCGGCTGCGCGGCGACTTCATCCGCCGGGCCCAGGAACAGCGGCGGGATTTCACCGTCGACTGGGTCCATCTCAAGCTCAACGACCAGGCGCAGCGCACCGTGTTGTGCAAGGACCCGTTCCGTTCCGTCGACGACCGGGTGGAGAAGCTGATCGCGGGCATGTGATGCGGGAACAGGAATGTCCCGCCCCGTAGCTGACAGGGCCCCGTACGTTCCGCGTACGGGGCCCTTCCAGCGGCCTAGAGTGTCGGGGACCGATCACGTGCCGTCTGAGATCTGAGGAACCAGTGCGCCGACTTGCCGGCCTTCTCGTCGTCCCCCTGCTGCTGCTGTCCACGGCGGCGTGCGGCGACGACAAGGCCTCCGACTCCGCCTCCAAGAACGGGTTTCCCGCGATCACCGCGGGAGCGAAGTTCGGCGAGAAGCCCACTCTCGCGAAGGGTGAGGGTAAACCACCCACGAAGCTGAAGACCGAAGTCATCAGCGAGGGGGACGGCATGACGCTGAAGACCGGCGACGCGGCCGAGGTCAACTACCTCGGGCAGGCGTGGGACTCCACCGAACCGTTCGATAACAGTTACGACCGCAAGCAGCTGCAAGGGGTCGCTCTCGGTACCGGAATGGTCATCCAGGGCTGGGAGCAGGGGCTGGTCGGCAAGAAGGTCGGCAGCCGTGTGCAGTTGGTCATCCCGCCGGACCTCGCCTACGGCGCGCAGGGCCAAGGGGACATCAAGCCGAACGCCACCCTCGTCTTCGTCGTGGACGTGGTGAGCGGGAAGACGATCCCGCAGTCCGCGAAGGGCAGCACGGTCGCCCAGGACAACATCGACCTGCCGAAGATCGGTGCCAACACCGACGGCAAGGCGCCCGAGGTCACGATCCCCAAGAGCGACCCGCCCAAGAAGCTGGTCTCCAGCTACATCATCGAGTCCGACGGGAAGGCCGTCGGGGAGAACGACACCCTCGTCGTGAAATACGAGGCGTACCTGTGGAAGGGTGCCAAGCAGTTCGACAGCACCTACAAGGCGGGCAAGGCGGTGGGTTTCCCGCTGGCCCAGATCAACGTCAAGGGGCTCAAGAGCGGCTTGGCCGGCAAGAAGATCGGCAGCCGCGTCCTGCTCGTCATCCCGCCGGACCAGGCCTTCGGTGACCAGGCCCAGCAGACCATCCCCGCCAACTCGACGCTCGTATGGACCATGGACATCCTGGCAAAGGTGTAAGACTGTCCCGGTTGCCCAGTTCATCGGTAAGAGGAGCAGTTCAGTGAGCATCGAGAAGCCCGAGATCGACTTCCCGGGTGGCGAGCCGCCGGCCGACCTGGAGATCAAGGACATCTGGGAGGGCGACGGACCGGTTGCCCAGGCGGGCCAGACCGTCTCCGTGCACTACGTCGGTGTGGCTTTCTCCACCGGCGAGGAGTTCGACGCCTCGTGGAACCGCGGCACCCCGCTGCAGTTCCAGCTCGGTGCCGGTCAGGTCATCGCCGGCTGGGACAAGGGCGTCCAGGGCATGAAGGTGGGCGGCCGTCGCCAGCTGACCATCCCCGCGCACCTCGCCTACGGCGACCGCGGCGCGGGCGGCGGCGCCATCGCCCCGGGCGAGACGCTGATCTTCGTCTGCGACCTCGTCGGCGTCTGATCCGTCCGTTTACAGCAGTCGGGGCCCGTGCCGCAAGGCACGGGCCCTCGCTTTGGTCCGGACACCCCGGGGCGGTACGGTCGACGGTCGGAGAGCATGTCGAGAAAGGGCGTCGATGGCGATTGCCAAGGCCGAACGGCTGATGAATCTGGCACTGTGTCTGCTGGGTACCCGGCGCCCGCTCAGCAAGCGTGAGCTCCGCGGATCGATCGAGGCCTACCTGGAGGCGGGCTCCGACGAATCCTTCAACAGGATGTTCGAGCGCGACAAGGACGATCTGCGCGAACTCGGCCTGATCATCGAAACCGTGGAGAACCTGGACGGCGACACCGGGTACCTGGCCCGCCGTGACAGCAACCGGCTGCCACCCATCACCCTGGACGCCGAGGAGGCCGCTGCCCTCGGCCTCGCCGCCAAGGTCTGGCAGCAGGCCCGGCTCGCGGGCGCGGCCAGCGGCGCCCTGCAGAAGCTGCGGGCCGCCGGCATGCCGGAGGCCGAGGACGCCTACGAGGTGCACAGCGCCCTCGAGCCCCGTATTCCGGTCCACGAGGCAGCCTTCGAGCCGCTGATGCTCGCCTGCCGGGACCGCCGCCCGGTCACCTTCGACTACCGCAAGGGCAACTCCGCCCGCCCCGAGCAGCGCCAGGTCGAGCCCTGGACGCTCGAGTGCTGGCGCGGCCACTGGTATCTGGCCGGCTGGGACCGCGGCCGGGGCGCCGAGCGCGTCTTCCGGCTGTCCCGGATCTCGGGCCGGGTCCGCTCGCGCGCGGGTGTCTTCACGGCCCCGGTCCCCGACGCCGTCACCGTCCGCGAGACCGTGGAGAGCTGGGCGGGGGAGACCGCAACCAGGACCGCCCGCATCAGACTGCGTACCGGCTCCGGCTACCCGCTGCGCTCCCGTGCGATATCCGTGAGGGAACTCGGCGACGGCTGGGACGAGTTGGAGATTCCGTACGGACACGGGCTGGACGCCTGGCTCGTGGAGTTCGGACCCGACGTGATCGTGAGTGAGCCCGCCGATCTGCGGGCCGACGTGATGGACCGGCTGCGCGCCGTGGCCAAGGACTGAGGGGGAGCCGTACTCGTGGCCACGAACGCGATCGACCAGACCCGGCGGATGCTCTCCCTCGTCACGTATCTGCGTGAGCGCCCCGGCGCCCACGTCCAGGACGTGGCCCGGGCCTTCGGGATCACCGAGGACGAACTGATCTCCGACCTCGACGTGCTTCCCATGTGCGGAACCAGCTTCCGCGGTGGTGACCTGCTGGACATCGACACCGACGGCGACCGGATCTGGTGGCACAACCCGGACGACGTCGCCGAGCCGCTGCGGCTCGCCGCCGACGAGGCGACCGCCCTGCTCGTCGCGGCCCGCGCCGTCGCCACGCTGCCCGGCCTGCGTGAGAGCGACCGGCAGGCGCTGGTGCGCGCGACCGCGAAGCTGGAGACGGCGGCGGGCGAGGTGGGGGCCGCCAGCTCGCGGCTCTCGGTCACCTTCGAGTCCGAGGGGGGTGTCTTCGCCGACGTGGACCGGGCGATCTCCGAGCGGCGCAGGCTCTGGCTGCGCTACTACTCGCCCGCGCGTGACGAGCTGACCGAGCGTGAGGTGGACCCGATCCGGCTGTTCGCCGTGGGCCACACCTATATGGAGGGCTGGTGTCGGCTCACCGAGGCGCGGCGTACGTTCCGGCTCGACCGGGTCGCCGAGATCAGGCTCCTCGACGCCCCGTCCGCCCCGCCCGAGCTGGAGCTGCGCGACCTCTCCGAGGGGCTGGTGCAGCCCGCCGCCGAGGATCCGGAGGTCGTGATCGAGGTCGGTCCCGGCGGCCGGTGGGTCGCCGAGTACTACCCGCACGACAGCGCGGAGGAACTTCCCGACGGCGGTCTACGGATCACGCTCCGCACCCCCGACCCGGCCTCCCTGCGCAGGCTCGCCCTGCGGCTGGGTGGCGAAGGACGCATCACCTCGCCCCCGGACCTGGCCGAGAGCGCCCGGCTGGCGGCGCGTGACGCACTGGCCGCCTACGACGGCGCGTTCTGAGAGGCGGCCACCGGTGCAGCGAGGAGACAGAGGTCATATGACCGCGATATCGGGCACGAAGACCGGACCCGTCACGGTCCCCGTACCCGACGCCGTACGCTTCCGGGCCGCCTGCCCGGACTGCCGTGAGCGGTTCGAGCTCGGGGCGGGAGCGCTGCGGCTGGCGATAGGAGCCAGCCGCCGTACGACCTTCTACTCCTTCACCTGCCCTGCGTGCGGTTCCGCGGTCCGCAAGCCTGCCGGGGAGCGCATCATCGAGCTCCTCAGCGGCGGCGGGGTGCGGACGCTGCGCCTGCACACCGCCCTGCGGTGACGAGAACCATCGAGGATCCGCCCATGTTCTGGCCCATGTTCGCCATCGCTCTGGGATTCGCCGGCCTGGCCGTGCTCGGCGTGCTGGCCGTCAAGGTCTTCGTCGAAGCACAGCGGCTCGCGGGACAGGTCGCCGCGACCACGCGGCAGATCAACCGAGCGGCAGAGGATCTCGAACGAGCGGCCGCCACCCTCGCCGATACGGGTGAGGCCCTGCGATAGCAGTGCGCGGCCTCCTGATTCATCGTTTCGGGGGGTACGCTGCTGGAGCGGCCCAGGCAGGGAGGTGTGGGCCGCAAGCGGGAGTACGCACGGGCATTGCCTCGCGTTTACCCCTGCGGGTTACGATCGCTGCCAGCGCGAAGGTCGGACATCTGTCCGGTCGGACGGATAGCGAACCCACCCTCCAGACGCCTCAGTGAGAAGGAAGTAGCACATGATCGGCAATCTGAAGCCCCTCGAGATCGTTCTGATCATCGCTGTCATCCTGCTGCTCTTCGGTGCCAAGAAGCTTCCCGACATGGCGCGTTCGCTCGGCAAGTCGGCCCGCATCCTCAAGAGCGAGGCCAAGGCCATGAAGAAGGACGACGCGGAGCCTGCGGCGCCCACCACCGAGACCGTCGCGGACACCACCGCACCCGCGGCCACCGCGCGCACGATCCAGGCCGCTCCGGGAGACGTCACCAGCTCCCGTCCGGTCAGCGAGGCCAAGCCCACCACCCAGAGCTGACAGCTGACCCGTACCACCGGACGCTGCCGCACGAGACGAGGGAAGTGGGTTGCTCAAGTCCGCCCGCAAGCAGGAGAAGGACGACGAGGGACGCATGCCCCTCCTCGATCACCTGCGTGAGCTGCGCAACCGGCTGCTGAAGTCGGTCCTGGCGATCGTGATCGCCGTGATCGTGGCGGCGTTCTTCCAGAAGGAGATCTTCGAGTTCCTGATGAAGCCGATCCTGGACTCGGTCGGCTGCAAGAACGGCGCTGTGACCATGATCAACGGTCGCCCCTGCGCGGAGATGACCACCAACGGTCTGCTGTCGCCGTTCACCATCGCGCTGAAGGTGTCCCTGATGGCAGGCGTGCTGGTGGCCACCCCGGTGTGGCTGTACCAGCTGTGGGGGTTCGTCGCCCCCGGCCTGCACAAGCAGGAGAAGCGCTACTCCGTCGCCTTCGTGGCGGCCGGGGTCCCGCTTTTCGTGGCCGGTGCCTACCTGGCGTACACGATCCTGCCGCAGACCGCCGAGATCATGCTCGGTTTCACACCCGACAACGTGAAGAACCTGCTGCCGCTGGACGACTTCCTGGACCTGATCACCCGCATGGTGCTCGTCTTCGGGCTGGCCTTCGAACTGCCGCTGCTGCTCATCCTGCTCAACATGACCGGCGTCCTGTCCGGTGCCCGCATGCTGCGCTGGTGGCGCGGGATGATCGTCGGGCTGACCGGGTTCGCGGCCATCGCCACGCCGGGCGGCGAGCCCATCTCGATGCTGCTGCTCGCGGGTCCGCTCGCGGTGCTCTACTTCGTCGCCGTCGGCTTCTCCCTGCTCAACGACAAGCGCAGGCGGCGCGGCAACCCGGACGCCGAGCTCGACGACGACGAGGCGTCCAAGCTGGACCTCACCCCCGAGGCCGTCGGTGAGATCGCGCCGGTGCCCACCCGGGCGGCGCTTCCCGAGCAGGCCGGCGGTGACGCGGACGGCGGCCGGTCGCATCGGCTCAATGGTTACGACGACATCACCTGACCTTGTAAGGTCCCGCGGGTGACCAGAGAGATCACCCTTTTCGTCAATCCCACCGCGGCAGGCGGCCGGGGCGCGCGTGCCGCGCAGCCGGCCGCTTCCGCTTTGCGGGACGCCGGCTTCTCCGTACGGACGGTTCTGGGCGAGGACGCCGACGACGCCCTGCGGCGGGCCCGCGAGGCCGTGGCGGCCGGGACCGGAGCGCTGATAGCCGTGGGCGGGGACGGCATGATGTCCCTTGCCCTGCAGGCCGTTGCCGGTACCTCGACACCCCTTGGCGTCGTGGCCGTGGGCACCGGCAACGACTTCGCCCGTGCCCTCGGACTGCCGGTCCGTGATCCGGCCGCCGCCGGACGGCTGGCCGCCGAGGCGCTCAAGGCCAGGACGGTGCGCGCGATCGACCTGGGGCGGGTCGGAGAGCGATGGTTCGGCTCCGTGCTGGCCACGGGCTTCGACTCGCGGGTCAACGACCGGGGGAACCGGATGCGCCGGGTCGGCGGGCGCTTCAAGTACGACCTCGCGATCCTCGCCGAGCTGGCCGCCTTCCGGCCGATCCCGTACCGCGTCAGGCTGGACGGCGGCCCGGTGGCCGAGATCGAGGCGGCACTGATCGCCGTGGGCAACGGGACGACGTACGGCGGTGGCATGCGGATCTGCGCCGACGCGGTCATGGACGACGGGCTCTTCGACGTCACCGTGGTCGGTGACTGCAGCCGGGCCACCCTGCTCAAGGTCTTCCCCAAGGTGTACAGGGGGACGCACCTCGGGCACCCGAAGGTCACCGTGCACCAGGTGTCCTCGATAGAGCTGGCCGCAGCCGGTGTCACGGCCTACGCGGACGGTGAGCCGCTCGGCGCGCTGCCGATCGACGCGACCTGCGTACCCGGCGCGGTCCGGGTCCTTGCACCGTGAAATAAAGATCGGGCTGACTGTCATACGAGGCGGGTAGGCTCGTATCAAGATGACAGAGGACCTCTCACCAGCTGAGCGATACCAGGCGTCCCGGGTCCGTGCGGCCGAGCAGGCCACGGCCCTCGGGCTCTTCCGCGAGATGTACGAATTCGGACTGGACCCGTTCCAGATCGAGGCATGTCAGGCCCTGGAGGCCGGCAAGGGGGTGCTGGTCGCGGCCCCCACCGGGTCGGGCAAGACGATCGTCGGTGAATTCGCCGTACACCTGGCCCTGCTGCAGGGCCGCAAGTGTTTCTACACCACGCCCATCAAGGCCCTGTCCAACCAGAAGTTCACCGATCTCGTCCGGCGCTACGGCGCGGACAAGGTCGGCCTGCTGACCGGTGACAACAGTGTCAACGCGGACGCACCCGTGGTCGTGATGACGACCGAGGTCCTGCGCAACATGCTGTACGCGGGCTCCCAGGCCCTCATCGGCCTCGGCCATGTGGTCATGGACGAGGTGCACTACCTCTCCGACCGCTTCAGGGGCGCCGTGTGGGAGGAAGTGATCATCCACCTGCCGGAGTCCGTGACGCTGGTGTCGCTGTCGGCCACCGTGTCCAACGCCGAGGAGTTCGGCGACTGGCTGGACACCGTCCGCGGCGACACCCAGGTGATCGTCTCCGAGCACCGGCCCGTGCCGCTGTGGCAGCACGTCATGGCCGGACGCCGGATGTACGACCTCTTCGAGGAGGAGACGGACCACGGCGGCCGGGGCACCGGCCGGCGCGAGGTCAACCCCGACCTCGTCCGGCTCGCCCGGATGGAGAACCAGCGCGGATACAACCCGCGCGAGCGCCGGCGGGGGAAGATGGTCCGCGAGGCGGACCGGGAGCGTGAGCGGCGTCAGCGCAGCCGGATCTGGACCCCGTCCCGGCCCGAGGTCATCGACCGGCTCGATGCCGAAGGGCTGCTGCCCGCCATCACGTTCATCTTCAGCCGGGCCGGCTGTCAGGCGGCCGTGCAGCAGTGCCTGCAGGCCGGGCTGCGGCTGAACGACGAGGACAAACGCCGTCTGGTGCGGGAGATCGTCGAGGAGCGGACCGCGTCCATCCCCGGCGAGGACCTGCACGTCCTCGGCTACTACGAGTGGCTCGAAGGTCTGGAGCGGGGCATCGCCGCGCACCACGCCGGGATGCTGCCGACCTTCAAGGAGGTCGTGGAGGAGCTGTTCGTCCGGGGTCTGGTCAAGGCGGTCTTCGCGACCGAGACGCTGGCGCTCGGCATCAACATGCCCGCGCGTTCCGTGGTGCTCGAGAAGCTCGTCAAGTGGAACGGCGAGCAGCACGCCGACATCACGCCCGGCGAATACACCCAGCTGACCGGGCGGGCCGGTCGCCGTGGCATCGACGTCGAGGGCCACGCAGTCGTCCTGTGGCAGCGAGGCATGGACCCCGGCGCGCTCGCCGGACTCGCGGGGACGCGTACGTATCCGCTGCGCTCCAGCTTCCGGCCCTCGTACAACATGGCCGTCAATCTCGTGCAACAGTTCGGCCGGCATCGCTCGCGTGAGCTGCTCGAGACCTCCTTCGCGCAGTTCCAGGCCGACCGGTCCGTCGTCGGGATCTCCCGCCAGGTCCAGCGCAACGAGGAGGGCCTTTCCGGCTACAGGAAGGGCATGACCTGTCATCTCGGTGACTTCGAGGAGTACGCGCGGCTGCGCCGCGACCTCAAGGACCGCGAGACGGAGCTGGCCAAGCAGGGCGCGGCTCAGCGGCGGGTCGCCGCGGCCTCGTCCCTCGAGAAGCTGAAGCCGGGTGACGTCATCCACGTGCCCACCGGCAAATTCGCCGGACTCGCGCTGGTCCTCGACCCGGGGCTGCCGGCGGGGCGGACGAACGGCCATCGCGGGCTGGAGTACCACGACGGGCCGCGTCCGCTGGTGCTGACCGCCGAGCGGCAGGTCAAGCGGCTGGCCCAGATCGACTTCCCGGTGCCGGTCGAGTCGCTGGAGCGAATGCGGGTGCCCAAGTCGTTCAACCCGCGCTCACCCCAGTCCCGCCGCGACCTGGCCTCCGCCCTGCGGAGCAAGGCGGGGCACATCGACCCGGGACGGCACCGCAAGCAGCGGGCCGCCGCGGCCGATGACCGGGAGATCGCCCGGCTCCGCACGGAGCTGCGCGCCCACCCCTGCCACGGATGCGACGAGCGCGAGGACCACGCCCGCTGGGCCGAGCGCTATCACCGGCTGCAGCGCGACACCCGGCAGCTGGAGAACCGCATCGAGGGCCGGACGAACACCATCGCCCGGACCTTCGACCGTATCGTCGCGCTCCTCACCGAGCTCGACTATCTGCGGGGCAACGAGGTCACCGACAACGGCCGGCGACTGGCACGGCTCTATGGAGAGCTCGACCTGCTGGCCAGCGAATGCCTGCGGGACGGCGTATGGGAAGGGCTCAACCCCGCCGAACTCGCCGCGTGCGTGTCCGCGCTGGTCTACGAGGCGCGCCAGGCCGACGACGCGGTCGCACCCAAGCTGCCCTCCGGGCCGGCGAAGGCCGCGATGGGCGAGATGGTCCGCATCTGGGGTCGCCTCGACGCCCTGGAGGAGGACTTCAAGATCAGCCAGACGGAAGGGGTCGGCCAGCGCGAGCCCGACCTCGGCTTCGCCTGGGCGGTCTACATGTGGGCCTCCGGGCGGACGCTGGACGAGGTGCTGCGCGAGGCGGAGATGCCGGCCGGCGACT
The DNA here is from genome assembly GCF_053591835.1 of Streptomyces sp. NPDC002911. Taxonomy (NCBI): domain Bacteria; kingdom Bacillati; phylum Actinomycetota; class Actinomycetes; order Kitasatosporales; family Streptomycetaceae; genus Streptomyces; species Streptomyces sp. NPDC002911. The sequence goes on from NZ_JBSFUO010000018.1 coordinate 24,344, forward strand.
TCGTGCGGTGGTGCAAGCAGGTGATCGACGTACTCGGCCAGATCGCGGCCGCCGCGCCCCGGGACGGGAGTTCGGTCGCGAAGAACGCCCACAAGGCCGTCGACGCGGTGCTGCGGGGCGTGGTGGCGTACAGCTCCGTGGGGTGAGAGGGCGCAGGGTGACCGGATGACGTGAGCCGACGAGTGGCCACAGGCGAACAAGTGCCTGTGGCCACTCCTGAGATCCTCCCGTCAGGTCTTCTTGTTGTTCATGATCGAGAGTCCCGCGCAGGCTGCCCCCAGCACGATCGCCAGACCACCGACGATGACGTTGTTGAGGATGACGCCCGTGTCCGGGCTCTGTCCCACGACCCACGTCGACACGATGAGCCATGCGCCCAGGGCGACGATGGCCATGCTCATCCCGGTCATCCGTTCGGGCATGGCGGTGAAGCAGAGCGCCAGCACGGCTATCGCGATTCCGATGACCAGGTTGTGTGTCACCAGGGAGGGCTGGCTCGCGGTGAAGTCAAGCACCCATGGCGAGACGGCGCAGTACAGGCCGAGCAGAAACAGCGGTGCGTCCGCACCCGCCGTGGTACGGCGACCGCCGACCACGCGGTCGTGGCGCGCCCTCATTTCTTCGGCATCGGGGTGACCGGAGATGTCCCTTCCGGTGTGCGAGATGTTGCTCATGAGGATGTTCTCCTTCGCACTTGCTGGAGCGACCGCGTTCGGGAGTCACGGTCATCAGCTCTCCCGACCAGTGTGCTCTTATATGCCCCTTATGTGTAGTTTTCCGGTCGGCTAAATCCTGCGCTTCCATCGAGCCCCCTCGACCGCGCCGACAGTGCGAGCCCCGGGGTCCGGGCTTCTCCGGTCGGGACGTTGCCGGCTTGAGTCGGCCGGGGCTCTACGGGGGACATGCGCAAAACCCGGTCGTCGTCCAGGGCGGCGACCGGGTTCCGGGGGCGCGAAGGGCTTATGCGGCGCTCTCCTGCTCGCGCTCCACCTGCTCGTTCCACTCGCGCTTGACCGCGCGCCACGTGTCGTCGTTCTGGCCCAGGCGCCAGTAACCCGAGATCGACAGCTGCTGGAGAGGGATGCCGCGCTCCAGTCGAAGGTGGCGCCGGAGCTCCTTCACGAAACCGGCCTCGCCATGGACGAAGGCCTGCACCTCGCCCTCGGGGAACTCCAGCCCGCTCACCGCCGCGACGAGAGACTCACCGACCGGGCGGTCACCGCGGTGCAGCCAGGTGACCGACACACCCTCCGGAGTCACGAGCTTCTGCTCCTCCGCGGCATCCGGCACCTCCACGAAGGCGTGCGCCGGCGCGCCCTCCGGCATGTGTTCCAGCGCTGCGGCGATGGCGGGCAGGGCGCTCTCGTCGCCCACCAGCAGATGCCAGTCGGCCGAGGCCTTCGGCACGTAACCGCCGCCGGGCCCCAGGAACGTCACCTGGTCGCCGGGCTGGGCACGCGCCGCCCAGGGGCCCGCCAGGCCCTCGTCGCCGTGCACCACGAAATCGACCGCGAGCTCCCGGGCGCGGGGGTCCCAGGAGCGCACCGTGTACGTGCGGGTGGTGGGCCACAGCTCACGCGGGTACTCCTCGCGGATCCTGGTCATGTCGAAGGGGTGGCCGTAGTCCGCGCCCTCCGGGGCGAAGCACAGCTTGATGTAGTGGTCGGTGTAGCCCGCGAGGGTGAAGTCGGCCAGGCCGTCGCCACCGAGGATCACGCGCACCATGTGCGGGGTGATCTGCTCGGTGCGCAGAACCTGCGCCCCCTGTGCCTTCGGTGTCCGGCGTTGCGGCCGCTCTGCCACGAGGGTCTCCCTGCTGTCGGCACATGGAACGTACTACGTAGTTAGGGTTACCTAAGCTAGCACCTTCATGTCTGGAGTGTGAGAAGCAGGCGCTGCAGTGCGTTCCCCAGTCCCCACCGTGTCGCGAGGGCCTCCAGGGCCGCCGGGTCGCGCGGTTCGCGGGGGAGTGCGGGGTCGAACCCCGGAAGGGGGACGTCGTCGGCGACGCGGACGACCTTCGGGGCGACCGCCACATAGGCCCTGGCCTCGTCCAGTCGCTTGCGTTGGGACGGGGTCAGCCGGGCGGCGGGATCGTCCACCGCTGCCATGATCCCGGCCAGGTCGCCGAAGGCGTCCAGCAGCTTCGCCGCCGTCTTCTCGCCGATGCCGGGTACCCCCGGCAGTCCGTCGCTCGGGTCGCCGCGCAGCAGGGCCAGGTCGACGTACCCGCTGCCGTTCACGCCGTATTTCCCGCGCAGCCAGGCCTCGTCCGTCACCTGGAGCGTCCCCACGCCCTTCAGCGGGTAGAGCACGCGCACCCCGCGGGCGTCGTCGACCAGCTGGTACAGATCGCGGTCGCCGGTCACGATGTCCACGGGGCCGGTGGCCTGCCCGGCCAGCGTGCCGATCACATCGTCCGCCTCGTACGGGGAGACGCCCACCCGGGCGATGCCGAGGGCGTCCAGCACGTCCTCGATCACCGGGACCTGCGGGGAGAGGGTGTCGGGGACCTCCTCCTCGTCGGGCAGCCCTCCGGCGGTCTCGACGGCCACCCGGTGCGCCTTGTAGGTCGGAATCAGGTCGACCCGCCACTGAGGGCGCCAGTCCGCGTCCATGCAGGCGACCAGGTCGTCCGGCTGATGGTCCTGCACGAGTCTGGCGATGAAGTCGAGCAGGCCGCGCACGGCGTTCACCGGGGTGCCGTCCGGTGCGCGCACCGAGTCCGGGACGCCGAAATAGGCGCGGAAGTAGAGGGAAGCGGTGTCGAGGAGCATCAGGCGTCGCGTCACACCCCGATCATGCCGCACCCCACCGACACGCCCGGGCCGACGGGCGTGCGGTTCCCGTGTTCATGGGCTTCCGAAGTGAACTGGGTCACACAAGTGTTTGGTTTGCGTAAGCGGGGGCAGGCGCGGCACCGGAGCGGACCACGTCCATTTCGCAACGGGTGCACGTGCTCTGCGGACCGACTCCGCACCGCTCCACGGTCTGCCGGAGGCGGTGGCAGACCGTTTCGGTTCAACGCGTGAGGTGTATGTGTCAAGGCTGCAAGCGGAACACCTGTACAAGGTGTTCGGCAGACGACCCGATCAAGCCGTGCAGAAGCTGGAGAACGGTACCCACCGCGACGAACTGCGCGCCGACGGAACGACCGCAGCGGTGATCGACGCCTCGTTCACCGTGGAACCGGGCCAGATCTTCGTCGTCATGGGACTCTCCGGATCGGGAAAGTCCACATTGCTGCGGATGCTCAACGGTCTGCTGGAGCCGACTGCCGGCCGGGTGCTGTTCGACGGTCAGGACCTGACCGCCCTCAGCCCCCGTGAGCTGCGCACCGTCCGCTCCACCAAGATCAGCATGGTCTTCCAGCACTTCGCGCTGTTCCCCCACAGGAGCGTGCTCGAGAACGCCGCGTACGGCCTCGAGGTGCAGGGCGTCGCGCGTGTCGCGCGGGAGGCACGCGCCGCCGAGGCGCTGCAGATGACCGGACTCGCCGGCTGGGAGAAGTCCTGGCCCGACGAGCTGTCCGGCGGCATGCAGCAGCGTGTGGGCCTGGCCCGCGCGCTCGCGACCGACGCAGACCTGCTGCTGATGGACGAGTCCTTCAGCGCGCTCGACCCGCTGATCCGGCGCGACATGCAGGACCAGCTCCTCGAACTCCAGAAGCGGCTGAAGAAGACCATCGTCTTCATCACCCACGACCTCAACGAGGCCATGCGCCTCGGCGACCGTATCGCTGTGATGCGGGACGGCGATATCGTCCAGCAGGGCACCGCCGAGGACATCCTTGTCCGGCCGTCCAACGACTACGTCGCGTCCTTCATCCAGGACGTCGACCGCTCCCGGGTGCTCACCGCCGGCTCGATCATGGAGGCGCCCGAAGCCGGGCGCTCCGACGAGGACCTGATGGCCGACGCTCCCGCGACGGTGTCCGCCGACACGCCCATAGCCGAGCTCTTCACCCCCTGCTCCACCAGTGGGGTCGCCGTGGCCGTCACCGACGAGGACGGCGGCGTCATCGGTGTCGTGCCGCGCAGCCGGCTGCTCGCCGCGCTCGGCGAGGAACCGCAGGTCGAGGCCGCGGTCCCGGCCCAGCGCGACATCAAGAAGGTGAACGCCGGTGCCTAGGCTCTCCTTCGGTGCGTGGGTCGAGGACGCGGTCGACTGGCTCCAGTCGAACCTCACCTGGATCTTCGACGCCATCAAGACCGTGCTCGGCGGCATGTACGACGGTGTGAACGCCGTACTGAGCGGCGGTGAGCCCCTGCTGATGGCCGGGATCTTCGCCGTCATCGCGTTCTGGCTGCGCGGCGTGTTCCCCGCCGTGCTCACCTTCGCCGGCTTCGCGCTCATCGACTCCCTCGCCCTCTGGGACGAGGCGATGGCCACCCTCTCGCTGGTGGTCGTGGCAGCCGTCATCACGATCGTGATCGCGGTGCCCACCGGTATCTGGGCGGCGCGCAACAACAGGGTCAGCGCCGCGCTGCGGCCGGTGCTCGACGTCATGCAGACGATGCCTGCCTTCGTCTACCTGATCCCGGGCGTCATGTTCTTCGGCGTCGGCGTCACCCCCGGCGTGATCGCCACCATCGTCTTCGCGATGCCGCCCGGCGTCCGGATGACCGAGCTCGGCATCCGCCAGGTCGACGGCGAGCTGGTCGAGGCGGCCCAGGCCTTCGGCACCACGCCCAAGCACACCCTTACCCGGGTGCAGCTGCCGCTCGCCCTGCCGACGATCATGGCCGGAATCAACCAGGTCATCATGCTGGCCCTGTCGATGGTCGTCATCGGCGGCATGGCCGGCGCCGGCGGCCTCGGTGAGAAGGTCTACGCGGCGATCACCCAGCTCCAGGTCGGCCTCGCCGCCGAGAGCGGGATCGCCGTCGTCATCCTCGCCATGTACCTGGACCGGATGACCGGTGCGCTCAACGAGCGGGTCTCACCGCTCGGCCGCCGCGCCGCCGCCAAGGTCGCCGCCGGTGCGCGGCGGCTCAAGTTCGCGCACTACAAGCCGGGAACCGCCGTCGCCATGACCGGTGTCGTCGTCCTCGCGCTCGTCGCGGGCGGCCTCAACATCGCCGGTTCCGGCGACTCGAAGGCCGCTCAGGCCGACAGCGCGGACGTCGGCAAGGGCCAGAAGATCAACATGGGCTACATCCCCTGGGACGAGGGCATCGCCTCCACCTACCTGTGGAAGGAGATCCTGGAGCAGCGCGGGTACGAGACCGGGATCACCCAGCTCGACGCCGGTCCGCTCTACTCCGGCGTCGCCCGCGGTGACATCGACTTCCAGACGGACTCCTGGCTGCCGACGACGCACAAGGACTACTGGGACAAGTACAGCGACGACCTGGACGACCTGGGCGCCTGGTACGGGCCCACGTCGCTGGAGCTGACGGTTCCGTCGTACGTCAAGGGCATCGACTCGCTGGCGGACCTCAAGGGCCAGGGCAAGAAGTTCGATGGCAAGATCATCGGCATCGAGGCCAGCGCCGGGATGATGGGCACCCTCAACAAGAAGGTGCTCAAGGAGTACGGCCTGGAGGGCGAGTACGAAGTCGTCTCCTCCAGCACCTCCTCGATGCTGGCCGAGCTGAACGCCTCCATCAAGAAGAAGGAGCCGGTCGTGGTGACCCTGTGGTCGCCGCACTGGGCCTACGGCAAGCACGACCTGAAGAAGCTCGAGGACCCGAAGGGTGCCTGGGGCAAGGGCGAAGAAGTGCACACCGTCGCCCACAAGGGCTTCGCGGAGAAGGCACCCGCCGTCGCGGACTGGCTGAAGAACTTCGAGCTCACCGAGAAGCAGCTCACCAGCCTCGAGAACGAGATCCAGGAAGCGGGCCAGGGCCAGGAGCAGGACGGCGTCCGCACCTGGCTCAAGAAGAACCCGGGCCTCGTCGACCGGCTGGCCCCGCTGCCCGGAGGACCGCAGCAGCAGGGCAAGGACGCGGGCAAGACCGTCAACATGGGGTACTTCCCGTGGGACGAGGCCATTGCCAGCACCTACCTCTGGCAGAACGTGCTGGAGGACCGGGGTTACAGGACGACCGTCAAGCAGCTCGACCCGGGCCCGCTCTACACCGGGCTCGCTCAGGGGCAGCTGGACGTCCAGTTCGACTCCTGGCTGCCGACCACGCACAAGGACTACTGGGACCGGTACAAGAACAACCTCACCGATCTCGGTTCCTGGTACGGGCCGACCTCACTGGAGCTGACGGTTCCGTCGTACGTCAAGGGCATCGACTCGCTGGCGGACCTCAAGGGCCAGGGCAAGAAGTTCGACGGCAAGATCATCGGCATCGAGTCGAGCGCCGGGATGATGGGCACGCTCAACAAGAAGGTGCTCAAGGAGTACGGCCTCGACGGTGAGTACGAGGTGGTCTCCTCCAGCACCTCGTCGATGCTGGCCGAGCTGAACCGGTCGATCAAGAAGAAGGAGCCGGTCGTGGTGACCCTGTGGTCGCCGCACTGGGCCTACGGCCAGCACGACCTGAAGAAGCTCGAGGACCCGAAGGGTGCCTGGGGCAAGGGCGAGCAGATCCACACGGTCGCCAAGAAGGACTTCGCCAAGGACTTCCCGGAGCTGACCGGATGGCTGAAGGACTTCGAGCTCAGCGAGGCGCAGCTGGCCTCGCTCGAGGTGGAGATGCAGAAGGGCGGCGCAGGCAAGGAGAAGGAGTCGGCCCGCCGCTGGATGGACGCCAACCCGGACGTGGTGGCGAAGATGGCCCCCGTCGTCGGCTGACCCGCTGATCCACGCACCCCCGCCATGACGAAGGGGACGGCCCCGGTAGCGAACCGGAGCCGTCCCCTTCAGGCTGGTCGGAGAGTCCCGGCCGTCCCCGTCCGCCGGCTTCCCCTCCGCCGCGCGAAGGACATGCGTAGGGTGCTGGCAACCGGGAGGATGACGATCCGGGGAGGGAGCCGGACATGGACGAAAAGGAAGCCCTTCGAGTGGGTGCCGCGGTTCGCCGACGCCGCAGGACCCTCGGGCTCACCCTGGCCGCGGTGGCCGGGCGCAGCGGGCTGTCCGTACCGTTCCTCAGCCAGATCGAGAACGAACGGGCCAGACCCAGCCCCCGGTCCCTGGGCCGGGTGGCGGAGGCGCTGGAGACCACGACCGAGCGGCTGCGGGCCGCGGCGGACTCGGCACGCGCCGTGGATGTCGTACGGGCGGCCGACGAAGACGGCGTGCGCAGGCTGGTGCGCGGACGCCACCAGCTCAGCGCGCTGGAGTTCATCGGCGAGCAGGACCTCGGGCGCGAGTTCCAGCACCGCAACGACGAGGTGATGTACGTCGTGGAGGGCGCCGTCGAGGTCGAGGCCGAAGGGCAGGCCCACCGGCTGGGCAGGGGCGACTCTCTCTTCCTCTCCGGCGGGGTCCGGCACCGGTGGCGGGCGACCGTCCCGGGCACGCGGCTGCTGGTGGTCTCGGTCGCCGAGCACATCGACGCGACGTACGACTCGCGCCGCTGACGGGGAGTGGCGTCACCTCACGTGGTGCGGCGCCACCGGCCGTAGCGGCCGGCGCCCTGCGAGCAGCACGCCGCTGAACAGCCCGCCCAGCGTTCGTACGCCGGCGACCGCCCAGGAGGTCACCAGCAGCGCGTAGCGCGCCACGGCCGGCCAGGTGAACGCGTCCAGCCCGGTGTGCCGGGCCAGCCCCGCCGCGCCGGCGCGACAGCCGTCCTGCGGGGATCAGGCCCGGTTCGCGACCGGGCGAGCCGCTCCCGTAGCGGTACGGGCCGCCTGGACCAACGCCCGCATGATCCGCAGGTCGTCACCCATCTCCGGGTGCCACTGCACGCCCAGCACCCACTGCGCTCCCGGCTGTTCGACCGCCTCCACCGTCCCGTCCGCCGCGTGCGCGGATGCCACCAGGCCCGGCGCGAGCCGGTCCACGGCCTGGTGGTGGTACGTCGGTACGGACGCCTCATCGGGCACCAGCGAGGCGTACAGCGTCCCCGGGACCGGCGTCACGGCGTGTTCGCCGAGGACCCCGGCCTTGCCGAACGGGCCCGTGTGGCCGTCCAGATGCTGGGTCAGCGTGCCACCCAGCGCCACGTTGAGCAGCTGCATGCCGCGGCAGATCCCGAGCACCGGGGTACCTGACGCCCTTGCGGCGCGGAGCAGGGCCACTTCCCAGATGTCGCGCTCGTGCGCCGGCGGGCCCGTCCTGAAGTCGCGCTCCGCGCCGTACAGCCCGGGGTCGACATCGGCGCCGCCGGCGATCACGAGACCGTCCACCCTGGCCACGGCGGCCTCCGCCCGCGCCGGATCGTCCGGCGGCAGAAGCGCGGCCAGTCCGCCGGACCGCTGGACCAGCTGAGGGTAGGCAAAGGGGAGCACGGCGGCCGGGAGCTCCCAGACGCCCCAGCGAGCCGCCGGCTCCATATAGGTCGTGACGCCGATGAGCGGTTCGTGCATGGTGCGGTCCCTCCGGCGGCCGGTCTGCGGGCCGGCCCGGTGCAATGGTGTTGCGTCATACCTTTGTTCGTACCGGGCCGCCGCGCAAGGGCGGTGATCCGGAAGGGCAAGATCAAGCCAGGAAGCCCCGGAGCAGAGCGGCCGTCCCCGCGCAGTGCTCGTGCGTCACCGCTCGCGCCCTCTCCTCGTCGCCGTCGAGCACCGCTTCGACCAGAGTCGTGTGCTGGCGCTGCGAATGTTCGAGGTTCCGCACCAGCAGGGGGATGCAGTCCAGCAGGTCGTTGACGCTCGCCCGTACGGCCGCGTACCGCACCGCGAGGGAGGGCGAGCCGGACAGCTCGGCGAGCGTCAGGTGAAAGAGGGTGTCGATCCTGCGGTAGTCGGGCAGAGGTGCCTCGTGTGTCGCCGCCAGAGCCGTACGCAGCCGGTCCGCCCCCTCGTCGTCGAGGCCGCGCGACGCGCAGAGCCCTGCCGCCCCCGACTCCAGGACCTCGCGGAAGAGCAGGACGTCCTCGATGTCGACGTCCGCCACCCGGCGGCGCAGCTCGTCGCCGTCGGCCGGGCCGGTGCGGGGGAGCACGAACGTACCGCCGTACCGGCCGCGTCTGGCCTCGATCAGACCCTGGTCCTGGAGCACCTTCAGCACCTCGCGCAGCGTGACGCGGCTGATTCCGAGGAGCCCGGCCAGCTCGCGCTCGGCCGGCAGCCGCCCGCCGCCGGGTACGAGGCCGAGCCGGACCACCTGGAGGATCTGCTCCAGGGCCTCCTCGAAACCGTTGCCCGCGCGGACCGGCCGCAGCCCGGGCAGCAGCCGGCCGGAGGGCCCGGGCTCCCCACTCTCTTCCGCCACGTCCGGATTCCCTTCCCCCCTATGGTTTTCTCCCATACCTTAGTCCGACCGGCACATGAGGGGCGGCGTCGCGGGGGCCGAGCACGTGTATCTGCGGCGTTGTCGCCCACCACCACGGCCCCCGCCCCGAGCTCTCGGCTTCGCTCGTGAACGGGAGACACAACGGCCTCGATCCTCCGCCTCGCAGCCGGACGCACTCAGCCCCGCTCCTTCTTCCACCCCATGTGCCGGTCGGTCCGAGCCTTCCGGCACACCGACCGAGGAGTACCCGTGGCAGACCGAACACCTCCGCTGGGGACCGACGAGCTGCGCGTGCTCGTGGAACGGGGTGAGGTCGACACCGTCGTCCTCGCCTTCCCCGACATGCAGGGCCGACTGCAGGGCAAACGGTTCGCGGCGTCCTTCTTCCTCGACGAGGTGCTGGAACACGGCACGGAGGGCTGCAACTACCTGCTCGCCGTCGACACGGACATGAACACCGTCGACGGGTTCGCCATGTCCTCCTGGTCCAACGGCTACGGCGACTTCGCGATGCGCCCCGACCTCACGACCCTGCGCCGGATCCCCTGGCACGAGGGGACCGCCCTCGTCATGGCCGATCTCGCCTGGGACGACGGCTCGCCCGTCGTCGCCGCGCCCCGCCAGATCCTCCGGCGGCAGCTGGAGCGGCTCGCCGCCCACGGACTGACCGCCCAGGTCGGCACGGAACTCGAATTCATCGTCTTCAAGGACACCTACGAGCAGGCCTGGGACCGCAACTACCGCGGACTCACCCCGGTCAACCAGTACAACATCGACTACTCCGTCCTCGGCACCGGCCGCATCGAGCCACTGCTGCGCCGCATCCGCAACGAGATGGCGGCCGCAGGGCTCACCGTCGAGTCCGCCAAGGGCGAATGCAACCCCGGCCAGCACGAGATCGTCTTCCGTTACGACGAGGCACTCGTCACCTGCGACCAGCACGCCGTCTACAAGACAGGGTCCAAGGAGATCGCCGCCCAGGAAGGCGTCTCGCTCACCTTCATGGCCAAGTTCAACGAGCGCGAGGGCAACTCCTGCCACGTACACCTCTCGCTCGAGGACGCCGGAGGGCACAGCGTCATGGCGGGCGAGGGCGGCGCGATGTCCCCCGTGATGCGGCAGTTCCTGGCGGGCCAGCTCGCCACCCTGCGTGACTTCTCCCTGCTGTACGCACCGAACATCAACTCCTACAAGCGGTTCCAGCCCGGCTCCTTCGCCCCGACCGCCGTCGCCTGGGGCCACGACAACCGCACCTGCGCCCTGCGCGTCGTCGGACACGGCCGCTCGATGCGCTTCGAGAACCGACTGCCCGGCGGCGACGTCAACCCGTACCTCGCGGTCGCCGGCCTCGTCGCCGCCGGACTCCACGGCATCGAGAACGAACTGGAACTCCCCGACGCCTGCGAGGGCAACGCCTACACCGCCGGATACGACCAGGTCCCCGCCACACTCCGCGAAGCCGCCGGCCTCTGGGAGAACAGCGGGGTGGCCCGGGAGGCCTTCGGCGACGACGTCGTCGCCCACTACCGCAACACGGCGCGCGTCGAGCTGGAGGCCTTCGACGCAGCGGTGACCGACTGGGAGCTCCGCCGCTCCTTCGAACGCCTGTGAGGCACCCCGTGATCCACGAACACCGTGTCCTGAACCCGGCGACCGAAGAGCTCGTCGCCACCGTCCCCGCGACGACCGCCGCCGAGGTCGGCGGCGCCGTCGTCCGCGCCGCGGCGGCCCAGCGCACCTGGGCCGCCCTGGCTCCCGCCGACCGCGCCCGGCTGCTGCGCCGCTTCGCCGTCCTCGTCGACGAACACGCCGAACAGCTGGCCCTGCTGGAGGTCACCGAAGCCGGGCACACCCTGGGCAACGCCCGCTGGGAGGCGGCGAACGTCCGGGATCTGCTGGACTACGCGGCCGGGGGAGTGGAACGCCTGACCGGGCGCCAGATCCCCGTACCGGGCGGGATCGACCTCACGTTCCTCGAACCGCTGGGCGTCGTCGGAGTGATCGCCCCGTGGAACTTCCCCATGCCCATCGCCGCCTGGGGCGCCGCCCCCGCCCTCGCCGCCGGCAACGCCGTCCTCCTCAAGCCGGCCGAGACCACCCCGCTCACCGCTCTCCGCCTGGCCCGGCTCGCTCTCGACGCAGGCCTCCCCGAAGACCTCTTCCAGGTGCTGCCCGGTGCGGGGGATGTGACAGGCAACGCCCTGGTCGAACACCCCGGCGTGGCCAAGATCGTCTTCACCGGCTCGACCCGTGTCGGCCAGCAGATCATGGCCCGCTGCGCGGATCGGGTGAAGCGTCTGACCCTCGAACTCGGCGGCAAGAGCCCCAACATCGTCTTCGCCGACGCCGACATCGAGGCCGCCGCGGCCTCCGCGCCCATGTCCTTCCTGGACAACGCCGGCCAGGACTGCTGCGCCCGCACCCGCATCCTGGTCCAGCGGTCCGCGTACGACCGCTTCCTCGAACTCCTCGTCCCGGCCGTCGCCTCCGTCGTCGTGGGGGATCCGTCGGACGAGAGGACCCGGATGGGCCCGCTGATCTCCCGGACGCAGCTGGAGCGCGTCCGCGGCTACGTCCCCGACGACGCGGACGGCATCCGGGGCAGCGCACCCACCGGCCCCGGCTTCTGGTTCCCGCCGACCGTCCTCACCGGGATCACGCCCGACGCGCCCGTCGCCACGGAGGAGGTCTTCGGCCCCGTCGCCGTCGTCCTGCCCTTCGAGGACGAGACGGAGGCCGTCCGGCTCGCCAACGCCACCGACCACGGACTGGCCGGCTCGATCTGGACCCGCGACGTGGGCCGCGCCCTGCGGGTCTCCCAGGCGGTCCGGGCCGGGAACCTGTCCGTCAACTCCCACTCAGCCGTTCGCTACTGGACCCCGTTCGGCGGGTACAAACAGTCCGGGCTGGGCCGTGAACTGGGGCCCGACGCCCTCGCGGCCTTCACCGAAACCAAGAACGTCTTCATCGGCACGGAGGCCTGAACAGACATGACCACCGACTCCGGGAACATCTGCCGCCGGCTGACCGGCCGCACCGCCGTCATCACCGGGGCGGGCAGCGGCATCGGCCTCGCCACCGCCCGCCGGCTGGCATCGGAAGGCGCGAACATCATCTGCGGCGACATCGACGAGACCGCGGGCAGGGCCGCCGCGAACGAGGTGGGAGGCACGTTCGTACGCGTCGACGTCACCGACCCCGGCCAGGTCGACGCGCTCTTCGAGGCGGCGGACGAGACGTACGGCTCCGTCGACATCGCCTTCAACAACGCGGGCATCTCGCCGCCGGACGACGACTCCATCCTCACCACCGGACTGGAGGCCTGGAAACGTGTCCAGGACGTCAACCTCACCTCCGTCTACCTCTGCTGCAAGGCCGCCCTGCCCTACATGCGGCGTCAGGGCCGTGGCTCGATCATCAACACCGCGTCCTTCGTGGCCAGGATGGGCGCGGCGACCTCCCAGATCTCGTACACCGCCTCCAAGGGCGGGGTCCTCGCCCTGTCCCGGGAGCTCGGGGTGCAGTTCGCCCGCGAAGGGATCCGGGTCAACGCCCTGTGCCCCGGGCCGGTCAACACACCGCTGCTCCAGGAGCTGTTCGCCACGGACCCGGAGCGCGCCGCCCGCAGGCTCGTACACATTCCGCTCGGCCGGTTCGCCGAGGCCACGGAGATCGCGGCCGCCGTCGCCTTTCTGGCGAGCGACGACTCCTCGTTCGTCAACGCCACCGACTTCCTCGTCGACGGCGGAATCTCGGGAGCGTACGTGACTCCGCTCGACTGAGGCTCCCTACAGTGGTGGCATGAGCAACCCGACACCGCCCGGCTGGTACCGGGACGTGAACGTGCCCGGCACAGAGCGCTGGTGGGACGGCACGGCCTGGACCGGGTACACCCGTTCGGCCGCCGTCACCCAGCAGCTGTCCGCGCCCCACCCGCCCGGAGACCCGGTCAGGGGAGGCGGCGGCCGCGCCACCCGGGTCGTCACGCTCACCGTGGCGGGCCTGGCGGTCGCCGCAGCCGTCACCTCGATTCTGGTGCTGGGCGACGGCGACGGCACGGCCCCGAGGGCCGCGCCCAGCAACAGCGCGCCGCCGCCCGACGCCACGGACAGCGTCGGCGCCGCCACCCCGTCGCCCGCCGAGGGCCCGGAGGACGACCCCGCGGTGCTGGTCGATCAGCTCAACGGGATCACGCTCCCGGTCCCCGACGGCTGGGAGAAGCCGGAACACACCCTCGACAACGCCTCCACGATGCGTACGGTCGGCTCCTACACCTGCCCCGGCGACTCCGGGAGCTTCTGTTACCACGGCACCGTCACGGTCCGGGCGGCGGGCGGCACCGGTCTCACGGCCATGAAGGCGCTGGCCGAAGAGGACATCGGGACGGCTGCCGACCGTGCCTACGGGAAAAACACCGTCGGCGGCGTCATCCACGGCGGCATCATGTCCCACAAGGAACTGGCCTCCAAGTCCGTGACCGTGGCGGGGCGCACCGGATACCTGGTGCGCCGTCAGGTCACCACCGGCAAGGGCCCCGGCGGATACGTGCAGTCGCTCGTCTTCCCCTCCGCGGGGGGCAGCGAGACGCCGGTCATCGTGCGCTTCGCCTTCGACGCGGGCCGGGACGAGCTGCCGCTCCCCCTCATGGACACCATCACCCAGGGCATCCGCCCGATCGGCGACTCGGCCGGCGGCGGCGTGGGCAGCACCGTGGCGCCCTGAGGGGCGCTAGAGAAACGTGCGGCCCTCGCCGCGGTACGTCGGCACGGTGGCGGTGATCCGCTCGCCCTCGACAAGCCGTAGTGCGTCGAAGCGCTCGCACAGCTCACCGGCCTTCGCGTGCCGGAACCACACCTTGTCGCCGATCAGCAGATCGTCCGCGGGAGCCCCGAGCAGCGGTGTCTGGACCTCACCCGGGCCCTCCTGCGGGTCGTAGCGCAGCCCTTCGGGCAGATACGGCACCGGCAGCCTGTCCGCGCCCGCCGCCCCGGACGCCGGATAGCCGCCGCCGAGCACCGTCACCACGCCCACGCCCGGCCGCCGCACCACGGGCTGGGCGAACAACGCCGCCGGACGGCCCGTGAACGAGGTGTAGTTGTCGAACAGCTTCGGTACGTAGAGCCCGGACCCCGCCGCGATCTCGGTCACCGCGGACTCCTCGGCGGTGTGCTGCACACTGCCGGTGCCGCCCCCGTTCACGAACTCCAGGCCGGGCGCCACCGCGCGGACCGCCCGTACGACCTCCGCGCGCCGGGCCGCGAGCTCCCTGCGCGCGGCCGCCTGCATCAGCCTGACCGCGCGCGACCGCAGCGGCCGTCCGGTCACCGAGTCGCCCACCCCGGCCACATGGCCCTCGTACGCCATCAGGCCCACCAGCCGGAAGCCCGGCCTGCGGTCCACCGACCGAGCCAGCTCGGCCAGTTGGGCGGGGGAGCGGACGGGGGAGCGCAGCGCGCCGAACCTGACCCGGCCGCCGAGCAGCCGCAGCGAGGTGTCCAACTCCAGGCAGACCCGGATCTCCTCGGCGCCGCCGGCCCGCGCCGCGTCGATCAGCTCCAGCTGCGCGGGATCGTCCACCATGACCGTCACGGCCACGGCGAGCTCGGGGTCCGCGGCCAGTTCGGCGTACGCGGACCGGTCGGCCGACGGATAGGCCAGCAGTACGTCGTCGAATCCGGCGCGGGCCAGCCACAGCGACTCCGCGAGGGTGAACGACATGATCCCGGCGAAGCCCGGACGCGCGAGCACCCGCTCCAGCAGGGCACGACAGCGTACGGATTTGCTCGCCACCCGGATCGGCTTCCCGCCCGCCCGGCGGACCAAGTCGTCGGCGTTGGCGTCGAAGGCCTCCAGATCGACGACGGCCACCGGGGCGTCGAGATGGGCGGTGGCCCGGTTGTAACGGGTCCGGTCAGCGGCGCGGACAGTCATGGCCGCAGCTTGCCAGACGGCCGTACCACTGGGTAGGGGGACGTTCCGTGCAGATCGTCCCGCACCCTCCGTCCTGTTCCCACGGGGCGTCGTCCACCCCGTAGAGTGACGGTCACACGATCGACCGACGGGCCCGTGCGCAGCGGTGGCCCGTGGGCCGTACGGGGACGTGGACCAGGGGGACGGATGAGTACCGAGGCGCAGCGCGCTCCCGTGCCGCCCCGCCCGACCACCCCGCCGCGCGCACCCGGCAGCGCCCCCGCACCGCCGGCCCCACGCGCAGAACCTGCACCGTCGGCTCCGCGTGCGCACCCCGCCCCGCCGGCCGTACCACAGGCCTGGCGTGCGGAGGCCGTGCCGCCGGTGGAGACGACGGCCCGGCTGCGCCCCGTACCGCCCGCGCCGCCCGTCCATCCCGGCCCGCCCCCGCTGCCCGCCGCCACCCGGCGCAGGCCGGTCGGCGCGGTCGACCTCACACCGCGCCCCGGTGCCGCTCCCGCCCCGCCCGGCACGTACTACGGGTACGCCGAGACGCCCGCAGAGACCACCACCCGGCTCCGCCCCGTCAGAGCCCGGCATCCCGTCAGGACCGCGGCGGCGGCGGTCTGCGCCGTGCTCGGACTCGGGCTCATGGGCGGCGCGGTCACCGGCAGCTGGCTCACCAGCGACTCCGCGGCCGAGCCCGGCGACGCCGGCGCGTACACCGTGGGCCGCTCCGCCTGGCACAGTGTGCTCGTCGACACCCTCTTCCCCCGCACCCTCAAGGGCGACGGAGCGGGCCCGGGAGCCACCGACCGGGTCTGGACCAGGGTCGCCGTCGCGAGCGACAGCGGCTGCGCGGCGGGCCTGGACCCGCTGCTGCTCAAGACGCTCCGCCCGGTCGGCTGCGAACGTCTGGTGCGCGCCACCTACACCGACGCCACCCGCAGCAGCGTCACCACCGTCGGCATGGTCTTCACCGAGGCCGACCCCGAGGCGATGAGCGCGCTCAGCACCCGGTTCACCACCCAGCACCTCGCCGACCGCTCCGACCTGATGCCCCGCACCTACCCGGTCAAGGGCACCGTGGCCGCCGGCTTCGGCGACCAGCAGCGCGCCAGCTGGACGGTCCACGTCCTGTCCGAGCTGCCCGTCGTCATGTTCGCCGTCTCCGGCTTCGCCGACGGCCGTACGGTCTCCGAGCCGCAGCCCGCCGCCGAGGCCATGGTGACCGGTGCCACGACGGCCCCCGCCCAGGCAGGACTCGGCCACGAGGCGAAGGGCGTCGCCGACCGGGTGGAGCGCACCCTGCGCAGGGCCGTCACCGACCTCACGGAGAAGCCGGAATGACCCGCCCCCGCCGGCCCCGGGCGCTCGCCGCCGTGGCGACGGCCACTGCTTTCACGCTGCTGCCCGCCGTCCCCGCCCACGCGGACGCCATCCGCGACCAGCAGTGGGGCCTGGAGGCCCTGCACACCGGCACGGCCTGGCAGACCACCATGGGCAAGGGCGTCACGGTCGCGGTCCTGGACACCGGGGTCGACGACGATCACCCCGACCTCGCCGGTCAGGTGCTACCGGGCAAGGACCTCATCGGCTTCGGCGCCGAAAGCGGCGACCGCTCCTGGGCCCTGCACGGCACCGCGATGGCCGGCATCATCGCGGGCCGCGGGAGCGGCCCCGGCCGGGGCGACGGCGTGCTCGGCGTCGCCCCGGAAGCGAAGATCCTGCCCGTGCGGGTGATCCTCGAGTCCGGCGATCCGTCGCGCACCAAGGCCCGCGAGTCACGCGGAACCGCGCTGGCCGACGGCATCCGCTGGGCGGCCGACCAGGGCGCCGACGTCATCAACCTCTCCCTCGGTGACGACAGCGAGTCGGCCCATCCTGAGCCCGGTGAGGACGCCGCCGTGCAGTACGCCCTCGGCAAGGGCGTCGCCGTCGTGGCCTCCGCGGGCAACAGCGGGGAGAAGGGCGACCGGATCTCCTATCCCGCCGCCTACCCCGGCGTGATCGCCGTCGCGGCCGTCGACAGGTACGGCACACACGCCGCGTTCTCCACCCGCCGTTGGTACGCCACCGTGAGCGCGCCCGGCGTCGACATCGTCGTGGCCAACCCCGACCGGCACTACTACATCGAGTGGGGCACGTCCGCCGCGTCGGCGTTCGTCTCCGGGGCCGTGGCGCTCGTACGCGCCGCGCACCCGGGCCTCTCGCCCGCACAGATCAAGATGTTGCTCGCGGACACCGCCGGCGACGCGCCCTCGGGCGGCCGCGACGACGCCAGGGGCTACGGCATGGTCGACCCCGCCGCCGCGATAGAGGCCGGGGCGAAGCTGCGCCCCGACGGAATGAACGCGCAGTCCGCCACGTCCGGTCACCGCGACGAGTACTTCGGCTCCGGCCCCACCCCCCAGGAGGGCGACGGGGCCCCGGCCGGCTGGCTGGCACCCTCGGCGGGCGGCCTCGGGGCCGCACTCCTCGCCCTGGCCGTGGTGCTGTGGCGGGGCAGGAACACCGGTAGCAGGAACGGCGGTGCCAGGCCCGGCGCCGGACCCGGGTACTGGCCGTCCCCCGCCGGCCCCCCGCGCTGACCGCACCTGGATCAGCCCGCTTCTGCCACCGCACCGGTCACACCGACCGCCGCCTTCGCGACGGACTCCACCAGAGAGATGCCCGCCTCCTTCGTCGCGTGCCCCCGCGACAGCACCGCCACCAGCAGGGTGCGCCCGCCGTTCTCCACCCGCCCGATGCTGTTGATGTCCCAGAGCCCCGTCGTCGTGCGGGGCATCCAGCCGTTCTTCAGCACCGCGCCGGTGCCCGCCGCGGACACCCCCCACTGCTGCTCCGCCTCGACCCGGCCCATCAGCCCCGTCAGGTACGCGCGCGAGGCAGCCGACAGCTCCGAACCCGCCCCGGACACCGCTTCCAGCAGCCGCACCTGGTCGGCGGCCGTGGTCCGGGTCAGCCCCCACGCGTGGGCGGCCTTCGTCGTGGTCAGTCCCAGCCGCTCGTTGGCCGCGTCAAGGCCCTCCTCGCCACCGATCACCTTGAGCAGCGCGGTGGCCGAGGTGTTGTCGCTGCGCCGGATCATGGCCTCCGCGTACGCGTGCTCGGCGCCGCTCAGCTCCCGGCCCTCGTCCTGGGCCCGGAGCAGCAGTGCCGCCAGAATGTCGACCTTGACGATGCTGGCGGTGTCGTACGCCCCGTTCCCGTACGCGGCACCGGCGCCGCTCTCCGTGTCCAGCACGGCCACCGACACATCGGCGCCGTCCGCCAGGGTCGCCAGCGCGTCGGCCAGCTCCGCGTCGAGATCCACCTCGGGCTCCTCGCTCCGGCCCGCCGCGGCCGGGGGGCTCGACGCGGATGATACGGCGGCCACCGCCGCGGGCGCGGCATCCGGCGGACGACCCACCAGATACGCACCTCCCGCGGCGGCACCGGCCGGCAGCACGACTGCGGCGGTCACGAGGCCGGACAGCGCGGTCCTGCGCGTTCTGTGACGGAGTATGGCCCGGAGGCCGGGCACACACCTGGGAGGAGCCTGTGCCCGACCTGTCGCCCAGGTGAGAGAGACGGTCCACTACGCTCGTCATGTGGCGCTCAAGAACATCCCGGACCCCGGTTTCTCCGACGACGACGGCTCTGCCTCGCCCGAACTGACGGCAGCCCTCGCGGCATGGGCCGCGGACCGGACGGCCGTAGGCCCGGTCCTCGCGGCGCTCCGCGGCGCCCGGCTGCTCGTGCCGGTCGTCGCCGTCCTGGGCGAGGCCGAGGAGGACGAGAACGGGCTGCGCCGCGAGAAGACCAGCGACATGGCGGTGCCGACCTTGCAGGCCGGTGACCGGCGCGCTCTGCCCGCCTTCACCTCCACCGCCTCGCTGGCCCGCTGGGACCCGGAGGCACGCCCCGTCGCCGTACCCCTGCACCAGGCACTGCAGGCCGCCGCGCACGAGAAGGCGGACACGGTGGTGCTCGACCTGGCGGGACCCGTCGCCTTCGAGCTGACCGGCCCGGCGCTGCTCGCCCTGGCCGAGAACCGCGCCAGCGCGGACCCGTTCGACGACCCCGCCGTCGTCGCCGCGGTGCGGGAGGCGGTCGCCGCCGAGCCCGCGGTGCTGCGCGCCCACCTCGGCCCCGGCCGGGCCGACGGCACCCTCGCCCTGGTTCTCGCCCCGGACGCCGTGGTGGCGGAGGCCGCCCGCCGGGTCGCCGATGCGCTCTCGGCCAGCGAGGTGCTGCGCGCCCGGCTGGTGCGCGGCATCGATCTCGCGCTGCTTCCGGCCGGTACCGAGGCCCCGGGCGAGCCTCTGTTCAGCCGCTGACGCACAGGAGCCCGCTGCCTGATGACACAGGCAGCGGGCTCGCGTCCGTCACATGATCAGCCGTAGACGGGGCCGGTGTACTTCTCGCCCGGGCCCTGGCCGGGCTCGTCGGGCACGAGGGAGGCCTCGCGGAAGGCCAGCTGCAGCGACTTCAGACCGTCGCGCAGCGGCGAGGCGTGGAAGGTGCTGATCTCGGTGGCGCTCGCGTCGAGCAGCCCGGCCAGCGCCTGGACCAGCTTGCGGGCCTCGTCCAGGTCCTTGTGCTGCTCGCCCTCCTCGGTCAGGCCGAGCTTCACGGCTGCCGCGCTCATCAGATTGACGGCGACGGTCACGATCACCTCGACCGCGGGAACCTCCGCGATGTCGCGGGCCATGTCGTCGAAGCCGGGGTTCTCGGTACTGGGAGTGGTCGCGTCGCTCATGCCCCACACGATAAGGCCACGTCGGCGCGGCTCCGCGTGCGGGAGCCGCCCGGACAGCGGGTTAGCCGTAGTCCCGGGGAACTGCTAACCTTGTGTAACGACCGGCCGGACATCTATGTGCTCGGCCCACAAGTGGAGGCTCCGATCTCCCACCTGACCGTCCCCAGGGACGGCGGGTCACCGGTCAGGTGGCAGCCATCGTTCCGTACGGACGATGGGGCCGCCCGATTGCGCCCCGCGGTTGCACGCGGCGGTGTTCCGGTAGTTCCAGGAGCCCCGCCTGTGTCCCGTCCGGGGCGTTTCTGTTTTCCCGGCTCGGTTGGTCATACATAAGACGTTACGCGGCTGTCCGCCAGGCGGTCGCGTGGTGCTACCGAGGAGGATCCATCAGCGCCGAGCCCCGCATCAACGACCGGATTCGCGTTCCCGAGGTGCGACTTGTCGGTCCCAGCGGCGAGCAGGTCGGGATTGTCCCGCTTGCCAAGGCCCTGGAGCTCGCACAGGAGTACGACCTCGACCTGGTCGAGGTGGCGGCGACAGCCCGTCCCCCCGTGTGCAAGCTCATGGACTACGGGAAGTTCAAGTACGAGTCGGCCATGAAGGCCCGTGAGGCGCGCAAGAACCAGGCGCACACGGTCATCAAGGAAATGAAGCTCCGGCCGAAGATCGACCCGCACGACTACGACACCAAGAAGGGTCACGTCGTCCGGTTCCTCAAGCAGGGGGACAAGGTCAAGATCACGATCATGTTCCGTGGTCGTGAGCAGTCCCGTCCCGAGCTGGGCTTCCGACTGCTCCAGCGTCTCGCTTCGGACGTCGAGGACCTCGGCTTCATCGAGTCGAACCCGAAGCAGGACGGCCGGAACATGATCATGGTTCTGGGCCCGCACAAGAAGAAGACCGAAGCCATGGCCGAGGCCCGCGAGGCCCAGGCCGCCCGCAAGGCGGAGCGTCAGGGGTACGCCCACGACGCCGAGCCCGAGGGTGACACCGCTGAGGCTCCGGCCGCAGCGACCGAGGCTCCGGCCGAGACACCTTCCGAGGCGTGACCTCCGGGGGTCGCCACCCAGGCGCCCCCGGGCCCCCCGGAATCCACCCAAAGATCTGACGCCCCTGCAGCCCGGTGCCCGCACCGTGAGGGGCGCCACTGACGAGGAGACAACGGCGCGATGCCGAAGAACAAGACGCACAGCGGTGCCAGCAAGCGCTTCAAGATCACCGGCTCCGGCAAGGTACTGCGCGAGAAGGCCGGCAAGCGCCACCTGCTCGAGCACAAGTCGTCCAAGAAGACCCGCTCGCTGACCGGCACGGTCGTCGTGGCTCCGGCCGACGCCAAGAAGGTCAAGAAGCTTCTCGGCAAGTGAGGCGCCGCCTCCGGTGAACCCGGAGGCGCGACCTCGATCCGACCGG
The DNA here is from genome assembly GCF_053591835.1 of Streptomyces sp. NPDC002911. Taxonomy (NCBI): domain Bacteria; kingdom Bacillati; phylum Actinomycetota; class Actinomycetes; order Kitasatosporales; family Streptomycetaceae; genus Streptomyces; species Streptomyces sp. NPDC002911. The sequence goes on from NZ_JBSFUO010000018.1 coordinate 45,709, forward strand.
GACCAATTCGTTTCCGGGCCGGGTGAGTCTTCACTGCGACCACCCGGCCCCGCTGCAAGGAGTTAAAAGTGGCACGCGTCAAGCGGGCAGTAAACGCCCACAAGAAGCGCCGGGCGATCCTCGAGGCCGCCAAGGGTTACCGCGGTCAGCGTTCGCGCCTGTACCGCAAGGCCAAGGAGCAGGTCACCCACTCCCTGGTCTACAACTACAACGACCGCAAGAAGCGCAAGGGCGACTTCCGTCAGCTCTGGATCCAGCGCATCAACGCGGCCGCTCGCCAGAACGGCATGACGTACAACCGCCTCATCCAGGGTCTGAAGGCCGCCAACATCGAGGTGGACCGCAAGATCCTGGCAGAGCTCGCGGTCAACGACGCCAACGCGTTCGCCGCCCTCGTCGAGGTGGCCCAGAAGGCCCTCCCGAGCGACGTCAACGCCCCGAAGGCCGCCTGATCCAGGCAGTACTTCCGTCGTCCCAGCGCTACGAGCCGGACCCGCAGGCGTGTGCCGTCTGCGGGTCCGGTGCGTTGCGCCACGTGTCGCGTACGCAGAGAAGCTGACTTACGCAGAGAGGCTCGCCGCCGACCATGGGCACCCCCGAACTGATCTCCGCGCGATCGCCGCGAGTCGCTGCCGCACGCCGGCTGGCCAGGCGTAACTTCCGTGGCAAGGAGCGCAGGTTCATCGCCGAGGGGCCGCAGGCCGTGCGGGAGGCCGCCGCGCACCGGGGCGGCGACGGCGAACCCACGCTGACCGAGCTCTTCGCCACCGTCGAGGCGGCCGACCGGTACGCCGACATCATCGAGGCCGCCGGTGCGGCGGGCGCCCGTGTGCACCTCGCGGACGGCGCCACCCTCGCCGACGTCTCGCAGACCGTCACCCCGCAGGGCCTGATCGGCGTCTGCCGCTTCCTGGACTCGCCCTTCGAGGACATCCTCGCGGCGAAGCCCACCCTGGTCGCCGTTCTCGCCCACGTACGCGACCCCGGGAACGCGGGCACGGTGCTGCGCTGCGCGGACGCCGCGGGCGCGGACGCCGTCGTGCTCACCGACGCCTCCGTGGACCTGTACAACCCCAAATCGGTCCGGGCCTCCGTCGGCTCGCTCTTCCATCTGCCGGTGACCGTCGGCGTACCCGTGGAGCAGGCCGTGCGCGGGCTCCGGGAGGCCGGTGTGCGCATCCTGGCGGCGGACGGTGCCGGCGAGGACGACCTCGACGACGAACTCGACGCGGGCACCATGGGCGGGCCCACCGCATGGGTGTTCGGCAACGAGGCGTGGGGTCTCCCGGAGGAGACGCGTGCCCTGGCCGACGCCGTGGTCCGGGTCCCGATCCACGGCAAGGCCGAGAGCCTCAACCTCGCCACCGCCGCCGCCGTGTGCCTCTACGCCTCCGCGCGAGCGCAACGCCCCCGGCACACCGGCTGATCCTGCCGGCGCCCCACCGATCGATACGAGCCACAGGCCGCCGGTGCCCGCCCGGAGGGTGTCGCACGGCCGCCGGCGCCTAGTAGGGTGGACGAACTCGGGGGCCCACTGCGCCGGTTCGAGAGGTGGGGTACGGGAAGATGGCTGTCGGCATGAGCAGGCCGCGAGAGACACACACGGCCGCCGTGCGCGCCCTTTCCGACGGAGCCGCCGCGAGCCGGACCGTCGGGGCCCCCCCGACGGGTATCGACCCGGACGATCTGCCCGACGGTCTCGTCGTCGCCGACGAGGCCGGCACGGTCATCTGCTTCAACGCGGCCGCGGCCCGGATCACCGCCACGCCAGGGGCCGCCGCACTCGGCCGCTCCCTGCACCAGGCACTGCCCCTCGAGGACCTCAAAGGGCGACGCTGGTGGGACCTGACCGATCCGTACGGCGGGCTCGCCATCAGGGTCGGGCAGCCCGAGCGGAACCTGCTGCTCCCCGGAGGCCGTGAGGTCCTGGTCTCCGCCCGGTACGTGCGCGAGACCCCGACCGGGCCGGTCCGCCGGCTCGTCGTCTCGCTGCGCGGCACCGAGGCCCGCCGCCGCACCGAGCTCAGCCACGCCGAGCTGATCGCCACCGTCGCCCATGAGCTGCGCTCCCCGCTGACCTCGGTCAAGGGCTTCACCGCCACGCTGCTGGCCAAGTGGGAGAGGTTCACCGACGACCAGAAGCGGCTGATGCTGGAGACCGTCGACGCCGACGCCAACCGCGTCAACCGGCTCATCGCCGAGCTGCTCGACATCTCCCGTATCGACTCCGGGCGGCTGGAGCTGCGCCGCCAGCCCGTGGACGTCTCCGCCGCCGTCGAACGCCACATCCAGGCCCTCACCGCGAACGGCCAGGCGCCCGACCGGTTCCTCGTTCGCACCCGGCATCCGCTTCCCGATCTCTGGGCCGACCCGGACAAGGTCGACCAGGTCCTCGGTAACCTCCTGGAAAACGCGGTGCGCCACGGGGAGGGAACCGTCACTATCGAGGTCGCCCCTGCGCCCGCACCGGGGAAGAGCGACGAGACCGGAACGGCAGTCACCGTGAGCGACGAAGGTCCCGGCATCCCCGAGGAGTCGATGGCCCGCGTCTTCACCCGCTTCTGGCGGGGAAGCAAGCGCGGTGGGACCGGCCTGGGCCTGTACATCGTCAAAGGCATCGTCGAGGCGCACGGCGGCACCATCACGGTCGACCGGGCACCGGGCGGCGGCGCCGAATTCCGATTTATCCTGCCCGTGAGCGCGCCGGCCTATCTGGCTTGAGCGGCCCACGGGCTTCTTCGCCCCCCGGCGGCCCGTAGACTCGACTTTTGGCACCTTTGCGTCCTCAGTCGTCGAACCAGGGTCGCCACCAGCCAATCGGAAGCACGGGAAGAGATGTCGGCACCGAACAAGTCGTACGACCCAGTCGAGGTCGAGGCACTGAAACCGGAAGAGATCGAGCGCATGCGGGACGAGGCGTTCGCCGCCTTCGCCGCCGCGGGCGACCTCGACGCGCTCGCCCAGGCGAAGACCGCGCACACCGGTGGTACCTCGCCCCTGTCGCTCGCCAACCGCGAGATCGGCGCCCTGCCGCCGCAGGCCAAGGCCGAGGCGGGCAAGCGCGTGGGCCAGGCCCGCGGCGCCGTCTCCAAGGCGCTCGCCGCCCGGCAGACAGAGCTGGAGGCCGAGCGTGACGCCCGGGTGCTGGTCGAGGAGGCGGTGGACGTCACCCTGCCCTACGACCGCACCCCGGCCGGTGCGCGCCACCCCCTGACGACCATCATGGAGCGCGTCGCCGACGTCTTCGTCGCCATGGGCTACGAGATCGCCGAGGGCCCCGAGGTCGAGGCGGAGTGGTTCAACTTCGACGCCCTGAACTTCGTGCCCGACCACCCGGCGCGGCAGATGCAGGACACCTTCTTCGTCCAGGGCGCCGACGGTGCCAGGAGCGACGAGTCAGGTGTCGTGCTGCGTACGCACACCTCGCCGGTCCAGGCCCGCTCGCTGCTCAGCCGCAAGCCCCCCGTCTACGTGGTCTGCCCCGGCCGGGTCTACCGCACCGACGAGCTCGACGCCACGCACACCCCGGTCTTCCACCAGATCGAGCTGCTCGCCGTCGACGAGGGCCTCACCATGGCCGACCTCAAGGGCACCCTCGACCACATGGTCCAGGCGCTCTTCGGCCCGGACATGAAGACCCGGCTGCGGCCGAACTTCTTCCCGTTCACCGAGCCGTCCGCCGAGATGGACATGGTCTGTTACGTCTGCCGCGGCACGTCCGTCGGCAACCCGGACCGCCCCTGCCGCACCTGCGGCAGCGAGGGCTGGATCGAGCTCGGCGGCTGCGGCATGGTCAACCCGAAGGTGCTCGTCGCCTGCGGTGTGGACCCCGAGAAGTACAGCGGATTCGCCTTCGGATTCGGGATCGAGCGGATGCTGATGTTCCGCCACAACGTCGAGGACATGCGAGACATGGTCGAGGGCGACGTCCGGTTCACCCGGCCGTTCGGGATGGAGATCTGATGCGCGTCCCGCTTTCCTGGCTCCGGGAATACGTCGACCTGCCGGCGACGGAGACCGGCCGTGACGTACAGGCCAAGCTCGTCTCCGTCGGCCTCGAAGTCGAAACCGTCGAGCAGACCGGCGCCGGCCTCAAGGGGCCCCTGGTCGTCGGACAGGTCCTGACCATCGAGGAGCTGGAGGGCTTCAAGAAGCCCATCCGTTTCTGCACCGTCGACGTGGGCACCGCCAACGGCACCGGTGAACCGCAGGAGATCGTCTGCGGCGCCCGTAACTTCTCCGTCGGCGACAAGGTCGTCGTGGTCCTCCCGGGCGCCGTGCTGCCCGGTGACTTCGCGATCGCCGCGCGCAAGACGTACGGCAAGACCTCGCACGGCATGATCTGCTCCACCGACGAGCTCGGCATGGGCGACGACGGCACGCACGGCATCATCGTGCTGCCGCCGGAGTTCGAGCCCGGAACGGACGCGATCGAGCTCCTCGAGCTGGTCGACGAGGTCCTCGACATCGCCGTCACACCGGACCGCGGCTACTGCCTCTCGATGCGTGGCGTCGCCCGTGAGACGGCCATCGCGTACGGGCTGCCGCTGCGCGACCCGGCGCTGCTGGACGTACCGCCGCCCAACGCGCACGGCTACCCGGTGAAGGTGTCCGACCCGATCGGATGCAGCAACTTCACCGCGCGCACGGTCACCGGTCTGCGGCACGAGGCGCGCTCCCCGATCTGGATGCAGCGCAGGCTGCAGAAGGCCGGGATGCGCACCGTCTCGCTGACCGTCGACATCACCAACTACGTGATGCTGGAGCTCGGTCAGCCGCTGCACGCATACGACCGCACCCGTGTCGAGGGCCCGATCGGGGTGCGCCGCGCCCAGCAGGGCGAGAAGCTCACCACGCTCGACGGAGCCAAGCGCGTCCTGGACGCCCAGGACCTGGTCATCACCGACGACCGCGGGCCGATCGGCCTGGCGGGTGTCATGGGCGGCGCCGATACGGAGATCGCCGACGTCGCCGAGGACACCGGGACCACCGAGGTCGTCATCGAGGCCGCGCACTTCGACGCGATCGCCATCGCCCGGACCGCGCGCCGCCACAAGCTGAGTTCCGAGGCGTCCAAGCGCTTCGAGCGTGGTGTCGACCCGCTGGCCGCCGCCGCTGCCGCGCAGCGCACGGTCGATCTGCTGGTCCTCCTCGCGGGAGGCACGGCCGAGGCCGGCGTCACGGAGATCACCGCACCGTCCGCACCCCGCACCATCACGATGCCGGCGAACCACCCCGACCGGGTGGCCGGTGTCGCGTACGGCCGCGAGACCGTCGTGCGCCGCCTCCAGCAGGTCGGCTGCGACGTCTACGGGCAGGACGAGCTGATCGTCACGGTGCCGTCCTGGCGTCCCGACCTCGCCGCGCAGAACGACCTGGCCGAAGAGGTCATCCGGCTGGAGGGGTACGAGAACCTTCCCTCCACCCTGCCGACGCCGCCGTCCGGCCGCGGGCTCACCGACCGCCAGCGGCTGCACCGACGCATCGGCCGGGCCCTCGCCGGTGCCGGTTACGTCGAGGCGCTCAGCTACCCGTTCATCGGCGACGCCGTCCTCGACCAGCTGGGCCTGGACCAGGACGACGCCCGCCGCCGTACGGTCACCCTCGTCAACCCGCTGTCCGACGAGGAGCCCGCCCTGCGCACCACGCTGCTGCCGGGTCTGCTCGGGACACTACGGCGCAACGACGGCCGCGGCAGCCACGACCTGGCGCTCTTCGAAACCGGCCTGGTCTTCAGGCCGACCGGCCACGAGACGAAGGCCGTACGGCTGCCAGTTGACCGCCGTCCCACCGACGAGGAGATCGCCGGTCTTGACGCGGCACTCCCGCGCCAGCCGCATCGTGCCGCCGTCGTCCTCGCGGGCGCCCGCGAGCAGGCGGGCTGGTGGGGCAAGGGCCGCCCCGCCGACTGGGCGGACTCCGTCGAGGCGGCGCGCTCCGTCGCCCGTGAGGCGGGTGTCGAGCTGACGGTCCGCGCCGACCGTCACGCCCCGTGGCACCCCGGCCGCTGCGCCGCGCTGTACGTCACGGTCGACGGCGAGGAGACCCTCTTCGGACACGCGGGCGAACTGCACCCGCGTGTCGTCAAGGAGCTCCACCTGCCCGAGCGGACCTGCGCCATGGAGGTCGAGCTCGACGTCCTGGAGCAGGCCGTCGACGGTGCGCTCCAGGCACCCCGGATCTCCACCTTCCCGGTGGCGACCCAGGACGTCGCGCTCGTCGTCGCCTCGGACGTGCCCGCCGACGCCGTGGAGAAGGCACTCCTCGAAGGCGCCGGCGATTTGCTCGAATCGCTTCGGCTGTTCGACGTCTTCACCGGCGAGCAGATCGGTGAGGGCAAGAAGTCCCTGGCGTACGCGCTGCGGTTCCGTGCCCCGGACCGCACGCTGACCGTCGAGGAGGCCTCCGCGGCCCGCGACACGGCGGTGGCCCTGGCCACCGAGCGCACGGGCGCGGTGCTGCGCGGCGCGTAGCGCGTAAGCACCCGAGTGATGAGAAGGGGCGTATCAGGACAGCGGATACGCCCCTTCCTGTTCTCGCCGGACGGCCCGGGGGCCGCACACGGGCCCTCCTGCCATCGGGGCGGTGGGCTGTGCGATCCGGCGCCGCCCGCCCTGCCACGGAGTGTCGGGCAGGCCGACAGGACGGACGGCGCGGGTGCGGGTCGTCGAACTGTACGAGGGGGAGCCGACGACCCGGCCGCCCTTGCGAGGCACTCATTCAAGCGGGCCGTGCCCCGGCGCGGCAGAGCGCACAGCAGGATGGTTCGGGCATTACGTTCACACCCCGTGTGAATCGTGCTCCACTAGGCTCATTGCGACGCGCACATGGGGGGGCAATGGAGCCCAACGTCCTGCTCGAATCCCTGATCGACGAGGCGGGTGTGTCCCGTGCCGGGCTCGCCGGCCACGTCAACCGGACCGGCCGCGCCCGCGGGCTGTACCTGCGCTACGAGCACACAGCGGTCGCCCGCTGGCTCAAGGGCCAGCGCCCGCGCGGGCAGGTCCCCGATCTGATCTGCGAGGTCCTCGCGGGCCGGCTGGGCCGGCCCGTCACGCTCGACGACATCGGCATGGGAATTCCCGGGATGACGCACACGGCCGCCCCGGGCGCAGGCCTCTCCGGGTTCGTCGAGCACGCGACGGCCCTGTGGCGTTCCGACGAACAGCAGCGTCCGCACCTCGCCGCCGTGCCCGCCGTCACGGGCACGACAGCCGTGATGCCCGTCTGGGAGTGGGAGAACCCTCCCGAGGACACCGATGTCTCCCGGCCAGGTCCGTCCCGTGTGACCACGGCGGACATCGCGATGCTCCGCGCGGCCCGCGCGCACTACGAGCAGATGTACCGGAAGGCGGGCGGCATCGCGACCAGGTCCCGCATCGTCGGCTTCCTCAACGCCGAGACCGCGCCCCTGCTGCGCGGCGGGTACGGCGACGCCACGGGTCGCCGGCTCCATCGCGCGACCGCCGGGCTGGTGGCCGTGGCGGGCATCTGCGCCTACGACTCCGACGCCCATGGGCTCGCCCAGCGCTACTTCCACCAGGCCCTGCGTCTGGCCAAGGCCAGCGGGGACCGGGGGCTCGGCGGCTATGTGATCGCGCTGCTCGTGAACCAGTCGCTGTACCTGGCCGAATTCCGCCGGGCCGTCGCCTTCGCCGAGGCGGCGCTGCGAGCGGCCGGCCCGCACATCACCCCGGCGCTGGCCACCGATCTGCACGCGATGCAGGCCAAGGCCTATGCCCAGCTCGGCGATCACCGCGTCGCCATGGACTGCATCGGCCGCGCCGAGGCCCAGGCCGGCCGTATCCGGAGCGGGGGCGAACCGGACGAGACGGGGTACGTCCAGCCGGGCCTGGTCAACGTGCAGGTGGCGGAGGCGCTGCTGTGTCTCGGTGATCTCGCCGGAGCCCGGGAGCACGCGGCGGCGGCCGTACGCTCCCCGGCGCACGATCGCGGGACCGTGCACCGGCTCGCCATGCTCACCCATCTGGAACTGCTCCAGGGCGAGGCGGACAAGGCGGCCCGCACGGCCTCGGAAATGGCGGAACGCGCCAGGGGTATGGAATCCCAGCGGCTCAGGGACCGGCTGCGCGCCGTGAGCGAGCATCTGGCCGCGAGCGGCAGCGCCGACGCCGAGGCGGCTGCCGGCCTCATCGACGGGGCGCTGCGCGTGCCTCTGTGAGCCTCGCCCAAGGAGCCGTCACACGTTCCACTGAGAGGCGGACCCTGCTCCGATGTTGCCATCGACCAGTCGGAAGGTGGCAGAACTGTGCAGTGGACGAACTCAAGCGAACAGACCGTGTACGAGAATCGCTGGTTCCGGGTCAATTTGGCGGACGTCGTACTTCCTGACGGCCGGCATCTTGACCACTTCCTCATCCGGCTCCGTGCCGTCGCCGCGGCGACCGTCGTCAACGAGGCCAACGAGGTCCTGCTGCTGTGGCGGCACCGGTTCATCACCGACAGCTGGGGCTGGGAACTCGCCGCGGGCGTGGTCGAGGACGGTGAGGACATCGCCGCCGCGGCGGCGCGGGAGATGGAGGAGGAGACCGGCTGGCGCCCCGGCGAGCTGCGCCCGCTGATGACCGTGGAACCGGCCAACGGCCTCGTCGACGCCCGGCACCACCTCTTCTGGTCCCGGGAGGCGACCTACACCGGCCATCCGGCGGACGACTTCGAGTCCTCGCGCCGGGAGTGGGTCCCGCTCGAACTCGTCCCGGACATGGTGGCGCGCGGTGAGATCCCGGCGGCCAACATGGCGGCCGGGCTGCTGATGCTCCATCACATGCAGCTCGGCTGAGCGTCCATGCCGGTGCGGCGGGCTGCCCGGGACCTCCGTGCAGCCCGCCGCACCGGCTGAGGTGGGTCACTCGTAGGGGTAGAAGCCCGAAGGACCTTGACCGGCCTTGACCGGCCTTGACCGGCCTTGACCGGCCTTGACCGGCCTTGACCGGCCTTGACCCCGCATCCCGGACACAGGCAGGAAGCGCCGCTGCACGGACTGATCGAGCAGGGCGCCGCCGACGGAATCCTGACGGAACGGCGGGTGGAATCTCGACTACGGGCGCAAGATCAGCAATCGGCTGGCACACAGCCAGACCACGCACGCGGTGATGCCGCCGACCATGGCAGTGCCGACGGTGACCACCTTGTTCGCGATCGTCACCGAGCTCTCCACCGACCCCGTCCGATGTGATCTCCGTCCGGGAAGCCTGCGGCGTCGGCGTCCCCGACGAGACGTGGGGCGAGGCGGTCAGGGCCGTAGGCCTACCGGGCCCCGGTAGCGCCGGCGTCACCGCCGACGAACTGACCGCCTTCCGCGCCGAGTGCCTCGACCGCTTCAAGAAGCCCCGCGCCGTCGATTTCGTGAGCGCACTTCCCCACACCGAAACGGCGCACTCGACCACATCGGGGGGAGCGCGAACGGCGCATTGTGTGTCTCGCGGCTGCTTTTCCCTGCATAAGTGCGCCACGGCGTACGCGGAGGCGTCTTTCGGTGGTATTCGGCCGCGCCCACACGTAAATTACTCATACTATTTAGCTCACATTGACGACAGTGGGCTTTCCCTATTCCGTTCGTGAGGTAATGCCGTTTCAATGGTCTCGGGCAACGGTCGGTCGGTGCGTCGCTCTGGGTTATGTGGGGCGCCCGGTGGATGAAGCCGGGGAAATCGAAACGAAGTGAGGGCTGGCGTGGCGGGGGTCTCGGTCCTGTGTTCGACCGGCGGTGTCGACCGGGCCTCCGCAGGCGTCCGGTGCATCAGCGGCCCCTGCCGCACGAGGGTGGCGGCACACGATGCGTCATCCCTCGACCTGGGCAGACGGTGCTTCTTCCTCTCCGGTTCTCTTCTGGGTCACAGCGTGTGTGGGGGTGTCATGTATGGACAGGTGCGATCGATTCGCCGACGGCGAAATTCCACCGGGTGTTCCGGGCGTTCCGCCGAGTGCTCGCTCGGGTGTTTATCCGCCACGCGGGAATCAGGCGGGCGGGAAACGGGCAGCTGGAAATGGCCGGGATGCTGTCCTCAGGGCGACCGCTTACCCCCTTCTTGTGCTGGCGGTGGTCACGGTCGGCGCGGCGGCCCTGTCGCTGCACTGGGATCCGGCATTGGTCAGTCCGCTTTTCCTGGTCGGAACGCTCGTTTATCTGGCCGTTCTGGAGCGGATGATTCCCTACGACCGGGAATGGCACCCCGGACGTGACGAGTGGCGCTGGTACGGCGTCTACTTCTGCCTCACCATGGCAGGCAGCGGGCTGGCCCAACTACTGGTCACCTCCGCAGTCGGCTGGATATCCCGCCCGGAGCCGGCCCGTCAGCTGTGGGCCGAGATCCCTGCCGCCCTGTTCCTCGGCTCGCTGGTCAGTTACCTGGTGCACCGGCTGAGCCACAGCAGCACCCTTCTGTGGCGGCTGCACGGTGTGCACCACGTCCCCCAGAAGGTCAACGTCGCCAACAACGGCGTCAATCACGTGCTGGACATCGTGCTGGCTCAGGGGCTCGTCCAGCTGGCCCTGGCCCTGGTCGGATTCTCCCGGTCGGCACTGTTGGTGGTGGGTCTGTTCGTCGCCGCCCAGGGCTACTTCGTGCACGCAAACATCGATGTGCGCATCGGACGGCTCAACCATCTGCTCGTCAGCCCCGAGCAGCACCGGCTGCACCACAGCACCGACCTGTCCGAAGCCGGTCACTACGGGTCGGATCTCTCCTGCTGGGACCACTTCTTCGGCAGCTTCACCTGGCATCCCGGCCGCGAACCCGCCTCGGTCGGACTCAGCGATTCCACGGCCTTCCCAGGTACCGGCGAGATCGTCGCCTCCCTTCTGCACCCCTGGCGGCGCAGGCCGGCCGTTCAGGAGCCGAACTGACCGGCGGACCGGCCGCTCTCCGGTCCGGCTCCGGTCGTACCCGGGCCTTCTGCCGCCGGGTCCGGCGGCCACCGCCCGGAAGCGGCCCGTCCTCGCCCGTACCCAGCATCCCGGCCTGAGGCCTCCCGCGGCCCGCACCTGCCGCGAACGCCCCCGGCGCCCCGCCAACGCACCGGCGCCTCGCCCATACCTGATGAGGAGTCCGACATGACCGACGCGCTCAACGACCCGTTAAGGAACAAGGTAGCCATCATCGGCATCGGATGCCGGATGCCGGGCGGGGCGTCGGACCATCGGTCGTTCTGGCGGAACCTGGCCGCCGGCAAGGACTGCATCACCCCCACCCCGCCCGACCGGTACGACGTCACCACGCTCGGCAGCCGGTTCCGGGACAAGCCCGGACGCCTCGTCGGAGGCCGGGGCGGATACATCGACGGCTTCGACGAATTCGATCCGGAATTCTTCGGCATCAGCCCACGCGAGGCCGACCATATGGACCCCCAACAGCGCAAGCTGCTGGAGGTCGCCTGGGAGGCGCTCGAGGACGGCGGTCAACGCCCGGCAGAGCTGGAGGGCAGCGATGTCGCCGTGTACGTGGGTGCGTTCACCCTGGACTACAAGATCCTCCAGTTCGCCGACCTGGACTTCACCTCGCTGGCCGCGCACACCGCGACGGGGACCATGATGACCATGGTGTCGAACCGCATCTCGCACTGCTTCGACTTCCGCGGGCCCAGCCTCTCGATCGACACCGCGTGCAGTTCCTCACTGGTCGCCGTGCACCTCGCGTGCCAGGAGCTGCTCAAAGGCGAGAGCCATCTCGCGCTGGCGGGCGGCACCCTGCTGCACATGGCCCCGCAGTACACCGTCGCCGAGACCAAGGGCGGCTTCCTGTCGCCCGAGGGCCGCTCCCGTACCTTCGACGCCTCCGCGGACGGCTACGTACGGGCCGAAGGTGTCGGTCTGGTCGCGCTGAAGCGGCTGGAGGACGCCGTGAGTGACGGCGACCCCATCCATGCGGTGATCATCGGCAGCGGGGTCAACCAGGACGGCCGCACCAACGGTATTACCGTGCCCAACCCCGATGCGCAGGTCTCCCTCATCCGGCGCGTCTGCGCCCAGGCGGGGATCACCCCCGGCCAGCTCCAGTACATGGAGGCCCACGGCACCTCGACGCCGGTCGGCGACCCCATCGAGGCCAACGCGCTGGCCCGCGCCCTGGCCGTCGGACGGTCACCCGGGGCCCGCTGCTACGTGGGCTCGGTGAAGACCAACATCGGCCACACCGAGTCCGCCGCCGGAATCGCCGGGCTGATCAAGACGGCCCTGAGCATCGAACACCGTTTCATCCCACCCCACATCAACCTGGAACAGCTCAACCCGGCCATCGACGCGGCCGCGCTGCCGTACGAGATCCCCGCACGGCTCACCCCGTGGCCCGACCACGACGGGCCCGCCCGCGCGGGGGTCAACTCTTTCGGGTTCGGCGGCACCAACGCCCACGTCCTGCTGGAGGAAGCACCACCTCGCCCACTACCCACGGACAGCGGCGGCGTGCCGGCCGCCGCCCGGGGCGGCGAGCGCCGCTGGAGCATCCTGCCGCTCAGCGCCCGACACGCGGAAGCCCTCCTGGAAAGGGCGGACGGCATCCGGGACGAGCTCGCAGGCGCTGCGGACCGCCCCGCGGTGGCACTCCCCGACCTCGGCCACACCCTGGCCCACCGCCGCCAGCACCTCCCCGAGCGACTCTCCGTGGTCTACTCCTCGCGTTCCTCACTCGACGAGGCCCTGGCCGCGTACGGCCGGGGAGAGCCCCACCCCCGGGTCGTCCAGGACCGGCTGCGGGCCGCCGACGAACGCCGGCTGGTCTGGGTCTTCACCGGGATGGGCCCCCAGTGGTGGGGTATGGGCCGCCAGCTCCTGCACGAGGACGAGGCGTTCCGCGAGACCGTCACCCGGTGCGACCGCGTTCTCCAGGACATCACCGGCTGGTCCCTCCTCACTGAGATGTCCGCCGGTGAGGCCACCTCACGGATGGGTGAGACCTGGCTCGCCCAGCCCGCGAACTTCGCGCTGCAGATCGGTCTGTCGGCCATGTGGCGGGAGTACGGCGTGGTCCCCGACGCCGTGGTCGGACACAGCACCGGGGAAGTCGCCGCCTTCTACGAGGCGGGCGTCTACAGCATGGAGGACGCCGTCCGGATCGTGGCTCACCGGAGTCGGCTCCAGAACACCTTGGCCGGGACGGGCACCATGCTCGCGGTGAGCCTCACGGAGGACGAGGCTGAACGCCGCGTACGCCCTTACCAGGACCGGGTGTCGGTCGCCGCCGTCAACAGCCCCACCTCGATCACGCTCGCGGGTGAGAAGGAGGCGCTGACCCTGCTGGCCGAAGAGCTGCGGGCCGAGCAGCACTTCGTCAAGTTCCTCGCGGTGCGGGTCCCCTACCACAGTGTGCAGATGGAGCGCATCAAGGACGAACTGCTCATCTCCCTCCATGATCTGACGCCACGGCAGGCTCAGATTCCGCTCTACCTGACGGGCCAGGAGGGAGTAGCGGACGGGCGTGAGCTCGACGCCGTGTACTGGTGGCGCAACGTACGTGACCGGGTGCGGTTCCGGGCGGCGGTCGACCGACTGGCGGACGACGGGCACCAGGTCTTCCTGGAGATCGGCCCCCACCCGGTGCTGGGGCACTCGATCCGGGAATGCCTCGGCGCACGGGACGCGAGCGGCCTGGCCCTCGCCTCGATCCGCCGCCAGGAGGACGAGAACGAACGGTTTGCCGTCTCGTTGGCCTCACTCCACAACCTGGGAACCGGCGTCGACTGGACCATGCTCCAGCCCGGAGGCCGTCCGGTCGCCCTGCCGCGCTACCCCTTCCGGCGCGACCGTCACTGGACGGAGCCCTCTCCCGTCGCGCAGGTCAGGCTGGGTGAGCTCGACCATCCGCTGCTCGGCCGCCGTACCGACCACACCGAGCCGGCCTGGCAGACCAGGCTGGACACCGAGAGGCTGCCCTACCTCGCCGACCACCGCATCCAGGACACCGTGGTGTTCCCCGCCGCCGGATACCTGGAAATGGCCGCCCAGGCCGTGCTGAGGATCACCGGCGGAAGTCGGGTCGTCCTCGCCGACATCGAACTGCGTAAGGCCCTCTTCCTGCCCGAGGGGGAGGACAGGGCGGTGCGGCTGTCTCTCTCCTTGGAGGACGCAGCCTTCGCCGTCGCCTCCGCGGCGGGGGCCGAAGACGAGCCCGCCGTGCACGTCAGCGGAGTGGTCCGCATCGGGCAGCACCGCCCCCTCGCCCGGCCGCTCGACGCCGAAGCGATCCGCGCGCGCACCACCCGGCACCTGGACGGACCTGCCTGCTACATCGCGCTGGCCGCCCTCGGATACCAGTACGGCCCCGCGTTCCAGGCCATCGAAGAGGTGTGGGTCGGCCCCACCGAGGTACTCGCGCGGATCAGGCCGCCCCAGGCGATCGGCGACGACGCCGCCCGCCACCATCTGCACCCGGCCCTGCTCGACGCCTGCTTCCAGTCCCTCCTGACCCCGCAGCTCCTGGAAGACCGGGCGGGGTCAGGTACCGGCATCAGACTGCCGCTCTCGCTCGACGAGGTCGCGTTGGAACCGATCGGTGACCAGCCCTTCTGGGCGCATGCCACCGTCTTGCGAGGCGACGGGGGCACCACGCCCCACAACACGGTCACCGAGGACACCACGCTCGGGGACATCGCCCTGTACGCCGACGACGGCACCCCACTGGGCGGCATCCTTGGATTCCGGGCCACCGACGTGGAGAAGGCCGCGACCGCGGTGACCCGGACCACCATCGACTCCTGGCTGGCCGAGACGGTGTGGACCGACAGCCCCGCCCCGGCCGCCATGGACGGCGGCGACACGGCCGCAGCCGCCCGGGAGCACGGCTGGCTGGTCCTCGCGGACGGCCAGGGCGTCGCCGACGCCTTCGCCGCCCTCGCGGCGGCCCGCGGCGAACGCTGCCATCTGGTACATCCCGGCGGCGCGTACGCCAGGGCCGGGGACACCCACACCGTGGACCCAGGCTCCGAGGCCGACCTGCGGCGCGTCCTGACCGACCTCGACCGCGCAGCGGGCCGACCCTTCCGAGGGGTGGTCATGCACCTGTGGAACCTTGACCGGCCACTCCTCGCGCGCTGCGGCCCGGACGCCCTCACCGCTCACACCGGGCCGGGCAGTTACGCCCTTACCGTCCTCGCCCGGATCCTGCTCTCCCGGGAGACCGGCGGCGCCCTGCACATCGTGACCCGCGGCGCCCAGGCCGTCCTGCCCGGGGAGGACGTCGAACCCCTCGGAGCACCCGCCTGGGGCGTCGGCCGCGTGCTGCGTCACCAGGAACTTCTGGGGCACCCGGGCAAACTGATCGACCTCGACCCACGACAGGCGCCGGGGCCGGACGGCGCCCGCGCCGACGCCGAGACCCTCCTGTTCGAGGCACTGACCGACGACGAGGAGGAGATCGCCCTGCGGGGCGCCGACCGGCGCACCAGCCGACTGCGCCCCGCCCAGGGCCTGACCCGCCCCCTGCCGCTGCGGCTCCGGACCGACGGAAGCTATCTGGTGACCGGCGCCTTCGGCGCGCTCGGCCGTCTGCTGTGCCGCACCCTCGTCCGGCGCGGCGCCCGCAGACTCGTCCTGGTGGGACGTACCCCCGTCCCGGCCCGCGAGAAGTGGACCGTCACCGACCCGGCCGCCGCCGAGGGCCGGGCCGTATCCCTGGTCAGGGAACTGGAGACGCTGGGGGTCCACGTCGTCCTGGCGCCGCTCGACATCACCGACGAGGACGCCCTGACCGGCTGGCTCGACGCCTACCGCCGCACCGGACCGCCGCCCCTGCGCGGAGTGTTCCACCTGGCCGGCCAGGTCCGTGACACCCTGGTCACCGATCTGGACCGGGCCACCTTCGACGCCGTCCATGACCCCAAGACGATCGGCGCCTACCTCCTGCACCGGCATCTGCGGGACGAACCCCTCGACCACTTCGTCCTGTTCGCCTCGATCGCCTCCCTGCTCACCACGGCCGGCCAGACGAACTATGCGGCGGGTAACGCGTTCCTGGACGCGCTCGCCCACCACCGCCGTGCCCGGGGGCTGCCCGCGCTGAGCCTGGACTGGGGTCCCTGGGCCACCGGAATGATCGAGGAACTCGGACTCGTCGACCACTATCTGCACAGCCGAGGCATGAGCTCCATGGCCCCCGAAGCGGGGATGAACGTCCTGGAGCGCGTCATCGGGCAGAACCACGCGCAACTCGTCGTGGCCACCGTCGTGGACTGGCCCGTCTTCCTGGCCTGGTACCCGGCCCCGCCGTCCTTGGTCCTCGAACTGGCCGCCGGGACCGAGTCCTCGGCGGCCGGCGGATCGGGCAACGCCTTCCTCGAAGTCTTCGCAGGCTCGGACGACGCCGGCCGCCGCGCCCTGGCGACCGAGCGGTTTGCCGCGCTGTCCGCCGCCGTACTCCGGACCGGCACGGACCGCATCGACCCGGCCACCGGCCTCGGTGGCCTCGGGCTCGACTCGCTCCTCGCGATGGAACTGCGCGCGCGGATCCACGCGGAACTCGGCGTGGCCATGCCCGTGGTCGCCCTGTTGAGCGGCACCCCCGCGGGGGAACTGGCCGCACAGCTTCACGACGGCCTGGTCGCTCTGGCCGCCGCCGGCGGCGGGACGGGCGGCACGGCCCGGGCCGTCGAGGTGCACCACGACGAGCGGCAGTACCCGCTGACCCAGAACCAGAAGGCGCTGTGGTTCCTGAAGCACCTCAACCCGGACGGCTACGCCTACAACATCGGCGGAGCCGTCGAGGTGGAGGTCCCCCTCGAACCGGACCTGATGTTCGAGGCCGTACGCAGACTCATCGACAGGCACCCGGCCCTGCGTACCAACTTCTTCCTGGCGGACGGCCACGCCGTCCAGCGCGTCTCCCCGGACGTGGAAGCCGACCTCGCCCTCTTCGACGTCCAGGACCAGGACTGGCGGAGCATCCACCAAACGATCGTCGCCGAGTACCGCAAGCCCTACGACCTCGCCCACGACCCGCTGGTGCGCTTCCGCCTCTTCAAGCGTGGGCCGGACCGTTGGATCATCATGAAGGCCGTCCACCACATCGTCTCGGACGCGATATCCACGTTCACCTTCATCGAGGAACTCTTCGAGGTGTACGAGGCGCTGCGGCAGGGGCGCGAATCGCAGCTCCCGCCGGTGGCGGCGCGCTACCTGGACTTCCTCAACCAGCAGAACGAATTCCTCGCCGGAGCTGACGCGGCGCGGATGCTGGACTACTGGCGAGGCCACCTGCCGGCCCAGGTGCCGCTCCTGGACCTGCCCACCGACAAGCCCCGCCCGGCCGTCCAGACCCACAACGGCGCCTCCGCGTTCTTCGAGCTCGACACTGCACTCAGCGCGCGGGTCCACGCACTGGCCCAGGTCCACCAGGTCACCCCGTTCGTGGTGCTGCTGAGTGCCTACTACCTCCTGCTGCACCGCTACTCCGGTCAGGACCACATTGTCGTGGGCAGTCCGGTGACCGGGCGCACCCGGCAGGACTTCGGATCCGTCTACGGGTACTTCGTCAACCCGCTGCCGCTGCACGCCGACCTCACCACGGAGCCGACCGTCGCCGAACTGCTGCAACAGGTCCGTACGACCGTGCTCGGCGGCCTGGACAACCAGGAGTACCCCTTCGTCCTCCTGGTCGAGGAGCTCGGCCTCCAGCACGACCCCAGCCGCTCAGCGGTGTTCCAGGCGATGTTCATCCTGCTCACCCACAAGGTCGCCACCGAGCAGTACGGCTACCGTCTGAAATACATCGAACTTCCCGAGGAGGAAGGACAGTTCGACCTGACGCTGTCTGCCTACGAGGACGAGGCCGAGCACCGGTTCCACTGTGTGTTCAAGTACAACACCGACCTCTTCCTGCCGGAGACCGTCCGGCGTATGGCCTCCCACTACACCGGGCTGCTCGACGGGATGACCCGGGCCCCTGGAGGAACGGCGGCGTCCCGGCTGGGCATGCTCGGCGACGACGAACGCGCGCGGCTGCTCAGTGAGTGGAGCCGCCCCGCCTCCGCGCTCACCTGCGCCCCGGTCGCCGCCGCAGGCTTCCCGGACGGGCCCGGTACCGACCGGCGCGCAGGCGCCGTGGGGTCGGCACTCCTGCCGGTCCATGTGCGGATCAGCCGGGTCGCCGCCGCACGGCCCGACGCGGTGGCCGTCACGGCGCCGTACCCGAGCGGCGGCGCACGCAGGATGACCTATGCCGAGCTGGAACGCCGGGCCACCGAGTGCGCCCGACGGCTGAGGGCTCTGGGGCTCACCACAGGCACCGTCGTGGCCGTGCGCATGGAGAAGACTCCGGACTTGGTCGTCACCCTGCTCGCCGTGCTCAAGGCGGGCGGCGCCTACCTGCCCGTCCAGCCCGAGCAGCCCGCCGACCGGCTCGCGCAACTCCTTCAAGCCGCCGGCGCCGCACTCCTCGTCTCCGGCACCGGCCTGCCGGGAAGCACCGCCGCACCTGCCGTCCGGACGGTCACACCGGAGGAGCTTGGCGTGACGGGCTCCCACACGGACGGCCTTCCGGTGGGCACCCCCCTGATGGACAAGGAAGCGGTGGACCCAGACGCTCCCGCCTACGTCATCACCACCTCGGGATCCACCGGACGCCCCAAGGCGGTCCGGGTGTCCCACGCCAACCTGGCATCGGCCTACGCCTCCTGGCAGGAGGTCTACCGCCTGGAACAGGACATCCGGGTCCACCTCCAGATGGCCCAACCGGCGTTCGACGTGTTCACCGGTGATCTGGTCCGTGCCCTGTGCTCCGGCGGCAATCTCGTGCTGGCCGACCGTGACCTCCTCTTCGACACGCCGAGGCTCTACCGGACGATGCGTCAGGAGCGTGTCGACTGTGCCGAATTCGTCCCGGCGGTGGTGCGTGGCCTGATGGACCACTGCACCCGGGAAGGGCTGCGGCTGGACTTCCTGCGCCTACTGGTCGTCGGGTCCGACGCCTGGAACGTGGGGGAGTACCGGCGACTGGGCGAGCTGGTCGGACCCGCCACCCGGCTCGTCAACTCCTACGGTCTGACCGAGGCGACCGTCGACAGCGCGTACTTCGAGGGGCCCACCGATGACCTGGAACCCGGCCGGATGGTCCCGATCGGCCGCCCGATGCCCAACAGCACCCTGCACATCCTGGACACTCATGGCGAACCCGTCCCGCCGGGAGTCCCCGGCGAACTGTGGATCGGCGGTGACGGTGTGGCGCTCGGGTACGCCGGAGACCCGGAACGGACCCGGCACCGCTTCGTCACCAGGACCCTGAGCCGCGAGCCCGGGGCCAGGCCGGAGCGGCTCTACCGGACCGGCGACCTCGCGCGCTGGGACGCCCAGGGCCGGGTGCACCTGCTGGGCCGCACCGACGGCCAGGTGAAGCTGCGCGGTCACCGGGTCGAGACCGGCGAAGTCGAAGCGCAGCTGGAGCGTTGGCCCGCGCTCGACCGGGCCGTGGTCACAGTCCGCACCGACAGCCGGGGCGAGGCCGCGCTCTGCGCCTACTGCGTGCCGGCGGCGGGAGCCACCCTGGACCCGCGCGCCCTGCGTCGCCACCTCGTCGGCTCCCTGCCCTCATACATGATCCCGGCGCACTTCGTCCCCGTGCCCGCACTGCCGTTGACAGCCAACGGCAAGGTCGACCTCGCCGCGCTCCCCGCGCCGCAGGCCAAGACGGGGCAGCGGCCCCACGAAGCGCCGGTGACGCCCTACGAGTCGAGTGTCGCCCGGCACTGGCAGACCCTGCTCGGCATCGGACAGGTGGGTTTGGAGGACGACTTCTTCGAACTCGGTGGCAGCTCTATCAAGTTGATCGAGCTCCTCCACCACCTGCGCACCGAATTCGGCGTCACCGTACCTGTCAGCCGGCTGTACCGCACCACCACCCTGCACGGAATGGCCGCGGCAGTGGAAGACGTCCTGCACGGCGCGGAGGCCGAGGAGCTCCCCTTCCTCGCCTTCAACGACGGACAGGCGCAGCTCCTCTTCGCGTTTCCGCCGGCCGGTGGCCACGGACTCGTCTACCGCGGTCTCGCCGAACACCTCCCCGAGTACACCGTCATCGGCTTCAACTACCTCCCCGGCGACGACAAGGTGGCCCGGTACGCCGACCTCGTCGAGTCTGTCCAGACCGCCGGCGCTTGCCTGCTCCTCGGATACTCCCTCGGCGGCAACCTCGCCTTCGAGACAGCCAAGGAACTCGAACGCCGAGGTCGGCAGGTCGCCCACGTCATCATCCTGGACTCCCGCCGCATCCTCGACACCTACGAACCCGGGGAGGAGGGTATCCAGGCCTTCGAGGCGGAGCTCTCGGAACACCTGCGCAAACACACCGGGTCCGAGGCCGTAGCCCGTGAGACGCTCGCCCACGCCGCGGAGTACCTGACCTTCTGCGGACGCACTCCCAACACCGGGAGGGTCGAGGCGGCCGTCAACGTCATCACCGACGAGGAGAAGGCGGCCCTGTACGCCCCCGGCGAGCAGGGCACCTGGCACGGCAGTTCCGTCGCCAACACGCTCGTACTGCGTGGCTCCGGCCGACACGCCGACATGCTCGACCCCAAGCACCTCGTCAGCAACGCCGGCCTGGTGCGCGCCATCCTGACCGGAGACGCGACCCATGAAGCCTGACACCACCTCCAGCAGCGCCGGTGCGGCCCCAGACCCCGGCCCCGACTGGACCAGCCCCCGCCGCCCGCCCGGCACCCCGCCCCGCGTCATCGTCATCGGCGCGGGCGTGGCCGGCCTCTCCACCGGCTGCTACGCCCAGATGAGCGGAGCCAGGACCAGGGTCTTCGAGAAACACGTACTGCCCGGCGGCTGCTGCACCGCCTGGTCGCGGGACGGCTACCTCTTCGACTACTGCATCGAGTGGCTGATCGGTACCGCCCCCGGCAACAACGCCCACCAGGTCTGGCGCGAACTCGGCGCGCTCGACGGCAAGACGGTGACCAACTTCGACGTGTTCAACAAGGTCGAGGACGAGGACGGGAGGGCGGTGCTGTTCTACAACGATCCGGACCGGCTGGAAGCCCACCTGCTGGAGATCTCACCGCTCGACGCGGCGCCCATCCGGGCGTTCACCCAGGACCTGCGGAGGTTCACCCGCATCGATCTGTACCCGTTCCTGACCGCGCCCCCGCTCCGTACCCTGCGGGAGAGGGCGGAGATGCTGCGGACAGTGCTGCCTGCCTTCCGACTGTTCTGGCGTACCGCCGCGACCCCGATGCACACCTTCGCGGACACCTTCCAGGACCCCCTGCTACGGCGGGCCTTCCGCAACATCTTCTTCCAGGACCCGGAAGGGTTCCCGCTCCTGCCGTACCTCTTCAACATGGCCGCCGCCCACCACCACAACGCCGGCTTCCCGCAGGGCGGATCGCTCGCTCTCGCCCGCTCCCTCGAAGAGCGCTACGAGAAGCTGGGCGGCACAGTCACCTACCGGGCGCGTGCCGAGAAGATCCTCGTTGAGGACGACCGCGCGGTCGGCGTCGAACTCCGCAACGGGAAGCGGTACTTCGCCGAGCACATCGTCTCGGCCTGCGACGGACTCACCACGCTCCAGGGTCTGCTTGACGGCCGCTACAGCAGCCCCCGCATCGACAAGCTCTACTCCGAGCTGCTGCACCGCCCCGGGACCCTGTTCCCCGCGGTCGTCTCCGTCTTCGTGGGCCTCCGCGGCTCCTTCGGCCCCGGGGAGGCACACAGCACCACCCACCTGCTGTCCGGCGAGGACGCCGCCCGGCTCCCAGGCGCGCTCCAGAACAGCCTGGTCGTGCAGGTGCGTTCCCGGTACTCCGATGGATTCGCACCCCCCGGCCACTCCGTCGTGCACTGCACCTACTTCAGCGACTTCGCGTACTGGAAGGAGCTGCGCACCCGCGACCGCAAGGAGTACCGCGCGCGAAAGCGGCAGGCCGCCGACTTCGTGAGTGCCTTCCTGGAACGCCGTACGCCGGGACTCGCCGAACGCACCGAGGTGGTCGAGGTCGCGACGCCTGCGACGACGCACCGGTACACGGGCAACCGCGACGGGTCGATCCTGGCGTGGAAGGCGTTCTCCGACGCCGACGACGTCGCCTCCCGCCTGGTCGGCAGGGACCGGATGCGGCTCCCCGGACTCAGCGGATTCTCCATGGCCGGACAGTGGGTCGGCATGGGCGGTCTGATCCGCGCCGCGTCCACCGGCCGCTTCGCCACCCAGTACCTCTGCCAGGAACTCGGCCTGACCTTCCGGGCGTGGGAGAGCGACGGTGCCGAGCCCTGGCATCCCGGGAAGCTCGGAGACCTGCCCCAGCTCGACCGATGGTCCGCACGGGAGGAATCCGGTTCATGAACCATCTCAAGCGCAGGACCGCACCCTCGGCGGAACGCCGCAGAGAGACGATGATCATCATCGGAGCCGGTCTCGGAGGCCTCTCCACCGGCTGCTACGCGCAGATGAACGGCTACCGGACCCGGATCCTGGAGATGCACGAGCTGCCCGGCGGCTGCTGCACCGCCTGGGACCGCGGCGACTTCACCCTGGACCCCTGTGTGAGCTGGCTCCTCGGCAGCGGTCCCGGCAACGAGATGCACCAGATCTGGCTCGAACTCGGCGCGCTCCAGGGAAAGGAGGTGCGCCACTTCGACGTGTTCAACATCGTCCGGGACCGGGACGGGAGGGCCGTCCACTTCTACTCCGACCCGGACCGGCTGGAGGAGCACCTGATCCAGATCTCGCCGGCCGACGCACGACTGGTGCGCAGGTTCTGCGCCCAGTTGCGCTCCTTCCGCAAGGCCCTCGCGGCCTACCCCTTCCTCAAACCGGTCGGCCTGATGAGCCGCACGGAACGCTGGCGGATGCTCGCCTCGTTCCTGCCGTACCTCAACACCGTGCGCGGCACGATCGGTGTCCTGATGGCCGACTACTCGGCCCGCTACGAAGACCCGCTGCTGCGCGAGGCCTTCAACTTCATCCTCTACGAAAAGCACCCGGCCTTCCCCGTGCTGCCCTTCCACTTCCAGCTCGCCTCGCACGCCAACCTCTCCGCGGGCGTCCCCGAGGGCGGCTCGCTCGGACTGTCCCGCTCCATCGAAAGCCGCTATCTGCGGCTCGGCGGCGAGGTCTCGTACAACACCAAGGTCGACACGATCCTCGTCGAGGACGACCGCGCGGTCGGAGTGCGGCTCAGTGACGGGCGCGAAGTGCGTGCCGACATCGTCGTCTCGGCCTGCGACGGGTACACCACCACGACGAAATTCCTCCAGGGCCGCTACCTCGACGACACCTACCGCCGTCTGTACACCCGGACCATCGACGAACCCGGCATGGTCTTTCCTGGCTACTTCACCCTCTTCCTCGGTCTCTCCCGCCCTTTTCCCGAGGGAGACCCGTGCACGACGTATCTGCTGGACGAGGCCACGGCCGCCGAGCTCACCGGTCTGCGCCACCCGAGTATCAACGTCCAGTTCCGCAGCCGTCACTACCCCGAGCTCTCCCCGGACGGCACCACCGTCGTCTACGTCACGTACTTCTGCGACATCGCTCCGTGGCGAGCCCTGGACGAGGGCCCGGAGCAGGTGACCCGGGTCCGCGGCGGGGAGGAACTGCACACCCTCCCCGTTCGTCACGGGCGCGGCTACTACGCGGCGAAACGACGGGCGCGCGAGGCTCTGGTGGACTACCTGGAACGCCGTTTCCCTGGTATCCGGGACGCGATCGTGGTCCGGGACGTCTCCAGTCCGCTCACCCAGGTCCGCTACACCGGCAACTACGACGGGACGGTCCTCGGCTGGCAGCCGTTCGTGGAGAGCGGGGAGACGCTGGAGGACCTCGTCAAGAAGCACGGCCCGGGACTGCCCGGCCTGCGGAACTTCTATCAGTCCGGGGTGTGGGCCACCACCGGTGGACTGATCCGGGCAGCGGCAGCCGGGCGCCACGCCATGCAGTTCGTCTGCCGCGACGACGGCAGGCCCTTCACCGCGTCGGTGGACCGCACCGCGCCCCCGCCGACTCACCGCGTCATCCCCGTACCGACCCGACCCGGTCCGCTCCTGCCGGCCGCCGCCCTCCGCGGAACCGGCGCAAGGGTACCGAACAGGACAGAGAGGACCGGCGACAGGCCATGAGGACGGAGAAGTGGGTGGTCCGTGAACACGCCGGCGGCGTACCCGATGTCCACCGGATCTACGAGAAGGTCGTCGAGGACCTCGATGTGGACCTGGCCCCCGACGAGATGCTGCTGCGTACCCTCTACATCTCGGTCGACCCCTACCTCCAGGGCATCGCCCTGGACACTCCGATCGGCGCGCACATGGGTGCCGACTCGATCATGGAGGTGATGGCGGCCGGACGGCGCGCCGCCCACCGGCCGGGCGACCTGGTCCAGGGGTTCGGCGGCTGGCGTACCCATCTCGTCAGCAACGGAGCGGCCGAGCTCTGGCAGACCGGGACCTTTCCCATGGTCTTCCCGGCCTACCGCCGTCTGGACCCGGACCACTACGACGACGCGCTGCCGCTGGCGACCGCGCTCAGTGTGATGGGCGGCCCAGGGATGACCGCTTGGGGGACCTTCACCAAGTACCTGACGATCGGCCCCGGGGACACCGTCGTGATCAGCGGTGCCTCGGGTCCGGTGGGCGCGCTCGTGGGCCAGCTGGCCTCCCTCGCCGGAGGCAGGGTCGTCGGCACCACCTCCTCCCCGGCAAAGGAGGCCTATCTGACCGGGCTCGGCTTCGACGCTGTCGTCACCTACCGGCACGGAGACCGCGCCGACACCGTGCGGAAGGCCCTCACCGAAGCAGCCCCCGACGGCGTCGACCGCTACTTCGACAACCTGGGCGGCGCGGTCACCGACGCTGTCTTCTCCATGCTCAACGTCGGTGCCCACGTAGCGGTGTGCTGGCAGTGGGCGACCCAGGTCGGCAACGAGGACAGAGGCCCGAGGCTCCTGCCGTACCTGATGTTCCCGCGGGCCACCGTCCGCGGGATCTTCTCACCCGAGTGGTTCACCGAAGACAACTGGGCATCACTGCACACCGAGTTGGGCGGCAGGATCCGACGCGGCGAGATCGTCTACGACCACACGATCCACCGCGGTTTCGACAGTGTCCCCGACGCCTACGCCGCCCTGTACCGCGACCGGGACACCAGCCGAGGCAAGGTGCTCGTCGAATTGTGACCGCCCCTGCACACCCAGCCCCACTCCGCGTACGCGCGCCGGCCCGCCCACGGACCAGGAGGCACAGTGACCACCACCGGCAAAACCTCGCCCGACCTCGCTCCGCACACCCGGCTGCCCATGCACCGGCTGCACTTCGAGGAACCGGAACCGCCTCGCGTCATCGAGCAGCCGGACGGCTCCAGGGCCTGGCTGATCAGCCGGTACGCCGACGTCCGCCAGGTGCTCTCCGACCCCCGCTTCGGCCGCGCCCAGCTGTACGGCGGCGACGCGCGGTCCCTCCCAGGCGTACCCGAGATCGTGAACGACCCTGATCTGATGTTCAACCAGGACGGTCCGGACCACCTGCGACTGCGCCGCACCCTGCGTCGTGCCTTCACCCCGAGAGCCGTCGCCCGCTGGGTGCCGTGGATCGCCACGATCGTGGAGCAGCTGCTCGACGAGCTGGCGGCCGGACCGCAACCCGCGGACGGAGTGGCGGAGTTCACTCTCCCGCTGCCGGTGGCGGTCATCAGCCGACTGATGGGTCTGGACGAGCAGGCCCGCGACCGGATGCGTCACTGGAGCGAACACGCCTTCTCCGACGGCTCGCACGCCGACGACCAAGTTGAGGCGGCGCTAAGGGAGTTCAGGGCCTTCGGGGCGGCGCTCCTCGCCGAACGGCGGCGCGCCCCCGGCAACGACCTGATCAGCAGTCTCGTCCGGGGTGCCGCAGCGGAGGAGGGCGGCATCCCCGAGGCCCAGCTGGTCGGTCTGGTCTGCGGCCTGGTCGTCGGCGGCCACGACAGCACGATGACCATGCTCGGTAACGCCCTGCTCTACCTCCTCGGTGAACGCCCAGAGGTGTGGGCGCGGCTTGGTGCGGACGAGGAGGCGGCCGGGACGGTCGCGGACCGGCTCATCCATCTCGTCCCACTGGGCGACGACCGGGGGACCGCACGCCACGCCTCCGAGGACACGGAGGTCGGCGGCGTGACAATTCCAGGCGGCGCCGTCGTGATCGCGGACTGCGGCATGGCCAACCGCGACCCGGCGGTCTTCACCCGCAGCCCCTTCGACGACCTCTTCGCGCCGCTGGAGGCGCCGACCCTGGCCTTCGGGGCAGGCGCCCACTACTGCCTCGGCGCCTGGCTGGCCCGCACGGAACTGAGGATCGCCCTGAACCGCCTCGCGGCCCGTTTCCCCGGCTTGCGCCTGGCCGAACCCCCGGATCTCGTCAGCTGGCGGACGGGCAGTACCTCGCGGAGTCCGCGCAGCCTCTCCATGACCTGGTAGCGCGTCGCCACGGCGGCCGGGTAGCAGCCCACCGGCCTTGGCCCGCGGCGGTCCCGGGTCGGCACCGGCCCCGCCGCCACCCGCCGGGTTCGGATACCGGGGCGCTGTCTTTGTGAACGGGTCGGCAAGCGTGAGTTCTCAGCGTTCCCTGCGACCGCGGTGGAGCGCCAGATGTGCGGACGGTCCCTGGACGAGTACCTGGCTGACTACGTCCGGGGCCCGTGGGCCGCTGCCCCGAGCGGGCGGCGGCCCGTTCGCGTCAGCGGGCGAGGGCTCGCGCGTGCGTCTGTGCCTCGTCGAGTAGGTCCCGCAGCGTCGCAGTGGTGGGTGCGGCGGCGGTGGCGAGCAGTGCCGGACCGCCTGCCAGCGGTGCCACGACAGCGCACCTGTCCTTGGTGCCTTCGCCGAGCGATACGGGATTCCGTGGGACGTCGAGGCGCGGGTCCATGACCAAGAGATGGCCGACGGCGCGGTGTCCGCCCAGGACGGCCGGGCCGTCCCGGCCAAGTTCCGGGGTCCCGTACGCGGTGTACTGGTCGAGCAGTGGGCGAGCGCCGCCGGACGGGATCTCGGTTGCAGACTCCGGCACCCGTGCGGCACCCGTGCGGCACCCGTGCGGCAGTCGTGGGGGGAGAGAGCCCCGCTCGTCGTGTGGGGACGACGCTTCCATATCGGCCGCACGGCCCAACCGGAGTGGGTCTCGGTGGCCGGTCGATGGCCGGACGCCTTTGGACGGCACAGCACGCAGCGGTGCGGCCCAACCTGCCGCACGTGCTCTGATCAGAAAAGAGGTCATTGGGCGGCACGGCGCGGCAGCACGCAACACGATCGCTCATGGTCTCGTAATGCGTGGGTCTCGAGTCGGGGTTGCCAGGGGCTTTCAGCTCTGCCGGAGGGACATCCGATGGGCTTTCCGCGGTACAGCCACGGAAGGTTGCGACAGTGCTGAAGCGCTCACGACCTCGGGCATGGCCACCCACGCCACTGCTCCGTAGCGCTTCGAGGCGGCACCCGGGTAGGCAGCAGGAGACAAGGCGCTGCGGGCCGCACTGGGTCCGACCTGGGGCAATGCGTCCCCCGACAGACCCGGCGGCTCAGCGCCGGGCCTGTCGGTAGGTCAGTCGTACGGGTAGAAGCCCGACCCTGTCTTGCGGCCGAGCCGGCCCGCGTCGACCATCCGCTGGAGCAGCGGGGGAGCGGCGTACAGGGGCTCCTTGTACTCTGCGTACATCGAGTCGGCGACCGAGGCCACGGTGTCCAGGCCGATCAGGTCGGCGAGCTTAAGCGGACCCATCGGGTGGGCGCAGCCCATCTCCATGCCGTTGTCGATGTCCTCGCGGCTGGCGATGCCCGACTCGAACATCCGGATCGCCGAGAGCAGATACGGGATCAGCAGGGCGTTGACGACGAAGCCCGACCGGTCCTGGGCGCGGATCGCGTGCTTGTCGAGCACGCTCTGCACGACGGCTTCGGCACGCTTTATGGTCTCGTCGGACGTCGTCAGCGCGGGGATCAGCTCGACGAGCCGCTGCACCGGGGCCGGGTTGAAGAAGTGGATGCCGATGACCTGGTCCGGCCGGGAGGTCGCCACGGCGAGCTTCACCAGCGGGATGGAGGAGGTGTTCGAGGCGAGGATCGCGTCCGGCCGTGTCACCACCTGATCGAGCACCTGGAAGATCTCGGTCTTGACCTGCTCGTTCTCCACGACGGCCTCGATCACGAGATCGCGGTCGGCGAACTCACCGAGGTCGGTGGTGAAGCTGAGGCGGCCGAGGGTCTCGTCGCGCTCCTCCACAGTGATCTTGCCGCGTTCGGCGGCCTTGGAGAGGGAGTTGTGGAGCCGGGTGCGCCCTATCTCCAGGGCCTCGCCGGTGGTCTCGGCCACCTTGACCTCGAGGCCGCTGCGTGCGCAGACCTCCGCGATGCCTGCGCCCATTTGGCCACAGCCCACCACTCCGACGCGTGCAATGTCGGCCATAGAGTCCGTCACCTCGTGCCTTTCGCTGATCTCGTGCGGCAGTTCCCGTTTGATTTCGGTGCCCGCCTCGGCCCCACGACGTTACTCCGCGATCCGGCACCGGAAAGCTGCGGGTCGGGCGGCCCGGAGGCGGGCATGATCTGCGTCACGCATGCCGACGTGACATACGGGAACAGATGGATGAAAGGTGTACAGATGTATCGTATGGGTCGGAGGTCATGGGTGATGGGCGCGGCGAGCACGGTGGCCGCTCTGCTGATGGCGGGTGATGCCGTCGCCGCGCGTGGACCGGATTCCCCACGGCACGGGAGCAGGGGCCGCAGGGCTGCCCAGGGCGAGCTGCGCGGTGTGTGGGTCGCCACGGTCGGCAACCTGGACTGGCCATCGAAGCCGGGCCTGAGTGCCGCAGCCCAGGAGGCCGAGCTGATCGCGCACCTGGACCGCGCGGCCGCCCTGCGGCTGAACGCCGTGGTTCTCCAGGTCCGGCCGAGTGCCGACGCGCTGTGGTCCTCGTCGTACGAGCCGTGGGCCCAGTGCCTCACCGGTGTCCAGGGTAAGGATCCTGGCTGGGACCCGCTGGGCACGGCGGTCCGCGAGGCGCACGCGCGTGGTCTGGAGCTGCACGCCTGGTTCAACCCCTACCGGGTCGCGAACCACACGGACCCCTCACGTCTCATCGCCTCCCACCCTGCCCGGGTGCACCCGGACTGGGTCCTGCCCTACGGAGGGAAGCTCTACTACAACCCGGGGCTGCCCGAGGTCAGGAAATTCGTCCAGGACGCGATGCTCGACGCGGTCAGCCGCTACGCCGTCGACGCGGTGCACTGGGACGACTACTTCTACCCCTACCCCGTGGCGGGCCAGGTCTTCGACGACGACGCGGCGTACGAGCGGTACGGCGCGGACTTCGCGGACAAGGCGGCCTGGCGCCGCGACAACACCGACCGGCTGGTGCGCGAGACGGCCGCGCGGATCAAGGAGGTCAGGAGTGGCGTCCGGTTCGGGATCAGTCCTTTCGCGGTGTGGCGCAACAAGGCGACCGACGCTCTGGGGTCCGACACCAGGGCCGGCGTACAGACCTACGACGACCTGCACGCCGACACCCGGAAGTGGGTGAAGGAGGGCTGGATCGACTACATCTGTCCGCAGATCTACTGGAACATCGGCTTCTCCGCCGCCGACTACGCGAAGCTGCTGCCCTGGTGGGCCGAGACGGTCCGGGGCACCGACGTCGGACTGTACGTCGGGGAGGCGCTCTACAAGGCCGGCGATCCCGCCCAGCCCGCGGCCTGGCAGGACCCGGCCGAACTCTCCCGGCACCTCGACTTCGCCGCCGGATATCCGGAGGTGGGAGGCCACGTCTACTTCTCCGCGAAGCACGTGAAGGCCGACCCCTTCGGGGCGATGGGCCGGGTGGTGGCCGACCACTACCAGGTCCCGGCCCGAACGCCCCGCTGATCCGGGCCGAAGGGCGAGACAAGCCAGGACGCGTGCGCCGAGGACCACTCGTACCCCCGGCGCACGCGCGCTCTAACGGTCCTGGTCCCGTTCCTCCGGGGCGGTGTGCTGGACGACGCTGTCGGGGCCCGGGGACCTGATCGACTCGTGCCCGTCCTCGAAGCGCAGGCGGTACGGGGGGCTGCCCCCGTCGCCGAGCACCTCGATGATCTCTGCGATCCGGTCGTGCTGGCCCACGGTCCTGCCGTGCGTCAGCAGCCGGTCGCCCGTGTGTGCCTCCATCGGGGCTGACCTCCTCACGGGTGGCGGTCCATGTCGACAAGTCTATGACCGGACGGGCGCGTCGGCTCTCGCGCGGCGGGCCTCGCGGCCCCCTGCTTTCTGAGTCACGGTGATGCACGCCAGGACGGCCACCGCCGCCACCGGGGCGGCGGCGGACACCTCCTCGCCGAGGGCGAGGAACGACCAGACCAGGGTGAGCAACGGCTGCGCCAGCTGGAGCTGGCTGGCCCGGGGGACCCCGATCTCCGCCATGCCCCGGTACCAGACGTACAGCCCGAGGAAGGTCGACACGACAGCAACCCAGACAAGCCCGACGACCCCGCGGGCCGTGAGGTGCACGGGTTCGAAGGGCAGTGCCACGGCCGCGCCGGCCACCGCGAGCGGCAGGGAGAGGATGAGGGCCCAGCCGATCACCTGCCAGCCCGGCATCACCTTGGCCAGCCTGCCGCCCTCGGTGTATCCCGCCGCACAGACCAGCAGCGCCCCGAACAGATACAGATCGCCGCCGGACAGCTTTCCGCCGCTCTGCTGAACCGTGAACGCGATCACCACGGCTGCCCCGGCCAGCGCCGCGGCCCAGAAGGCCCGCGGTGGACGTGAGCCGGTGCGCAGGGCCGAGAAGAGCGCGGTCGTCAGCGGCAGCAGCCCCACCACCACCGCCGCGTGCGCACTCGTGGAGGTCTCCAGGGCCAGCGAGGTCAGCAGCGGGAACCCGACCACCACGCCGCCCGCGACGACCGCGATACCGGGCCAGTGGCGGCGCGCGGGCAAGGGGACCCGGCCGGCGAGCAATGCGCATCCCGCGATCAGTGCCGCAAGCACACTGCGCAGCGCGACGAGGGACCAGGGGCCGAAACTCTCCAGACCCCACACCGTCGAGGGGAACGTCAGCGAGAAGGCGAGTACGCCGAGCCCCGCGAGCAGGAGGCCGCCTCCGGGGCTGCGGCGCGCCGTCGAGTGGTGATCGGCATCAACCGCTATCGCTGCCCGTCCGGTAGCGCTATTCTGTGCTGTCATGCATGAGCGTAGCAGTGTGTCCGACCTGGTGACCTGCCTGAGGGGCGAGCTGAACCGCTACTCGCCTGGTGGAAAGCTGCCGTCCAGCCGGGCGCTCGTCGAGCGCTTCAAGGTCAGTCCGGTCACCGTCTCCCGCGCCGTCGCACAACTCGCCGCCGAAGGCCTGGTCGTCACCCGCCCCGGCTCCGGTGCCTTCCGGGCCGAGACCCGCGCCACCGTGCCCGCGCCGGGAGACACCTCCTGGCAGGAAGTCTCGCTCAGCGGGGACGCCGGACCCGAGGTCGTGCCGCGTACCGTCGACGCCTCGGGCGTCCTCGTCACCCTCGCCGCACCGCCGGCGGGGGTGATCGAATTCAACGGCGGCTACCTCCATCCCGGCCTCCAGCCCGAGCGGGCGCTGGCCGCCGCCCTGGCCCGGGCCGGACGTCGGCCGGGGGCATGGGGCAGGCCGCCCACCGACGGGCTGGCCGAGCTGCGCGCCTGGTTCGCCCGCGAGATCGGCGGCACGCTCACGGAATCCGACGTCCTGATCACGGCGGGAGGGCAGAGCGCCCTGGCCACCGCCCTGCGGGCGCTCGCCCCGCCGGGAGCTCCCGTCCTCGTCGAATCCCCGACCTACCCGGGCATGCTGGCCGCCGCCCGCGCCACCGGCCTGCGACCGGTCCCCGTACCGATGGACGCCGAGGGGGTGCGCCCCGATCTGCTGGAAGCCGCGATCCGCGCCACCGGGGCGAGAGTCTTCGTCTGCCAGCCGCTCTTCCAGAACCCGACGGGCGTGATCCTCGCGCCTGGGCGGCGCGATCTGATAGTCCGGGCCGCCCGGACGGCGGGAGCCTTCGTCGTCGAGGACGACTTCGCCCGCCGCCTCGTGCACGCGGACGCCGGTCCGTTGCCCGAGCCCCTCGCGGCCCACGACCCGGACGGTGTCGTCGTACACGTGCGCTCCCTCACCAAGATCACGTCGCCCAGCCTCCGCGTCGGCGCGCTGGCCGCCCGTGGCCCGGTCCTGGAGCGGCTGCGCGCCATCCAGGTCGTCGACAGCTTCTTCGTACCGCGCCCGCTCCAGGAGGCAGCGCTCGAACTCGTGGGCTCCCCGGCCTGGGAGCGCCATCTGCGTACCGTGGCCGCCGAACTCGGCAGCCGCCGCACTGCGTTGACGGCCGCCGTGCGCAGTCGGCTGCCCGAACTCGCCCTGCCGCATGTGCCGTCGGGCGGCGGCAGTATCTGGCTCCGGCTCCCGGGGCCGGGAGCCGGTGAGCCCACTCTGGTCTCCGCCGCCCTGCGGGCCGGCGTCGCGGTCGCGCCCGGCCGTCCTTACCACTGCGCCGAACCGCCTGCCGGACACGTCAGGCTGAGCTTCGCAGCCGTCTCGGGCCCGGCGGAGATCGCCGAGGGGGTTCGCAGGCTGCGCGCGGCTGTTGACGAGCTGAGGACGCCGGGCGCCAACCTCCCCGCATCCACCACTGGCTCTCCACGGACGCCTACTGGGCCCTGGGGCGCACCCGTGAGCAGCAGGACCGGATGATCGCGGGCTCGCTCAACTTCGGTGCCTACGAACCGGCTTCGGGTGAACAGGCCGCCTACGCGCGCGTGGTCACCGACCACGCGTCCTTCGCGTGGATATGCGATGTGTACGTCGACCGCGCGGCCCGCGGCCACGGTCTCGGTACCCGGCTCGTCACCACCGTCCGGGACGAGCTGGCTCCGCTGGGTGTGCGCAGGTTCCTGCTCGCCACCAGGGACGCCCACGGGGTGTACGCCAAGCTCGGATTCGCCCCGCTCGCCGAACCGGACATGTGGATGTGCCTCCAGGCGGGCTGAGGGAGGGTGTCAGTGTGCGCCCTGTCGGCCCTCTTGTCCGGCAGGGTGCCTGGCTCCACGATCGCGCTCATGAGTGTTCGGATGCACCTGGTCGCCGCAGCGCGCAGCTCCACCCTCCTCGCCGAGCGTTTCGACGACACCGGCCGCGCGACCACGCCGGTCGGCGCGAGGTCCAGCTCGCCGCCCACGCGCTGGTGCCGCTCGGTGCGGCCGAGCTGCGCTACTGCTCGCCCGCACCCCGCAGTCGCGCCACCGGCGACGCCTCGGCTTCGCCCCCCTTCTCCGGCCCGCGCCGCGCGACTGCGACAGGGCCGCCGACGGGGCCTGACCCTGTCCGGCGTGGCGGCCCACGAGCCGGCCGCTGCCGACGCCTGTCTCGCCGGTCCGCGCTCCGCCCCGTACAGCGGCGCATCCCTGCTCGCCTTCATCCCGGGTAGGGGCCGGCTCGACGTCGACGTCCGTCCGCTCTCCACCGTGACGATCACCGGACTGCCCGGCCGCCGGAGTCTCGGCCACGAAGCGTTTCCGGGCTGATCGGTTCACCCGGTCGACGGAACGGCTCGTACGGCGCCTTCCCGGCAGTCCGACCAGTCGGTATGGTGCGTGGCACCGAGACGAGGAGAGAGACCTGTGCCGCAGATCCAAGGCCACTGTGACGACCGGTTCGCCGCGGTACGCGACGCGTTCGCGGCGAACTTCGCCGAGCGCGACGAGCTGGGCGCGGCCGTCACCGTCCTGCTCGACGGCCAACCCGTGGTGGATCTCTGGGGCGGCTGGGCCGACGGGGAGCGGACCCGCCCGTGGGAGCGGGACACCGTGGTGAACGTCTGGTCCACGACGAAGGGCCCGACCGCCCTCTGCGCCCACGTCCTGATCGACCGCGGTCTCCTGGACCTGGACGCCCCGGTGGCGGCGTACTGGCCTGAATTCGCCGCCGCGGGCAAGGAATCCGTCCGTGTGCGCCACCTCCTCTCGCACCGCTCCGGGGTCGCGGGCCTGCGCGACCCGCACACCCTGGCCGAGCTCTACGACTGGGAGCTGACCACGGCCCGCCTCGCTGCCACAGAGCCCTGGTGGGAGCCGGGCACCCGCTCCGGCTACCACGCGATCTCGTACGGCTTCCTCGTCGGCGAGGTCGTCCGCAGGATCACCGGCCTGCTGCCCGGGGAGTTCCTGCGGCAGGAGATCACCGGGCCGCTCGGCATCGACTTCAGCGTGGGATTCCCGGAGGCGGACGCCGGCCGGGTCGCCGAGCTCGTCCAGCCGAAGGCCGTCGCCCGCGCACAGGCCGCGCTCTTTGCCACCATGGAGCCGATGGCCATCGCCTCCCTGCTCAACCCCGGCACGGGCACCGCCGCCGCCAACACCCCGGAGTGGCGTGCCGCCGAGATCCCCGCAGCCAACGGCCACGGCACCGCCCGTGCCGTCGCCTCCCTCTACGGCATCCTTGCCGGGCGGGGCAGCCTCGACGGCCGGCGGATCCTGTCGGAGGAGGCGACCGAGCGGGTCCGCGAAGGCCAGGGCAGCTGCCGGGACCTGGTGCTGGGGGCGGGTTTCGCCCACGAGACCGAGCTGGGTCTCGGCCTCTGGCTGAGCGGCGCGAACGCCTCGTACGGCCCCAACCCGCGTGCCGTCGGCCATGACGGGGCAGGCGGCTCCTGCGGTCTCGCCGACCCCGAGGCCGGGATCGCGCTCGGTTACGTGATGAACCGCATGGGCCCGA
The DNA here is from genome assembly GCF_053591835.1 of Streptomyces sp. NPDC002911. NCBI lineage: Bacteria > Bacillati > Actinomycetota > Actinomycetes > Kitasatosporales > Streptomycetaceae > Streptomyces > Streptomyces sp. NPDC002911. The sequence goes on from NZ_JBSFUO010000018.1 coordinate 80,382, forward strand.
ACATCTCCGACGACCCGCGCAAGATGGCACTGGTCGACGCGGTGTACGGGTCCCTGTGAGCCGCGGTCAGTAGCGCGCCGGACGCACCAGCCCCGACTCGTACGCGTACACCGCGGCCTGGGTCCGCTCGCGCAGGCCCAGTTTCACCAGGATCCGGCTCACGTGGGTCTTCACGGTCTGCTCCGCCACCACCAGCCGAACCGCGATCTCGGCGTGCGACAGGCCCTGGGCGACGAGGGACAGCACCTCCGTCTCGCGCTCCGTGAGAGCGCCGACACGCTCCCTGCTGGGAGCGCGGGGTCCGGCGCTCACCCGGGAGAACTCCGCGATCAGACGCTTGGTGATGTTCGGGGCGAGCAACGCGTCACCGGCCGCCACCACCCGCACCGCCTCGTACACGTACTCGTCGAGGCCGAAGGTGGTCAGGACGAGGGCCCGCACGGTTGCGCCGGGCGCCTCGGTGATGCGGCGCGTGGCATCGATGCCGCCGAGACGGGGCATCCGTATGTCCAGCAGGACGACGTCGGGGCGCTACGGCCGACGGCGGGGCTTCCCGCGCTTGGCGGCGCCCTTGGACTGCTTGGCGCCGCCGGCACCATCCCGGGACGTCTTGCCCGCCGCAGGTTTGCGCGGGGCGCCGGACTTCTTGTCAGCGCGCTTGGCCTTCGGCTGCGGCGGCGTCGGGGTACGGCCGCGGGTGCTGTTGACGGTCCGCCCACGGACGATCCCGATGAATTCCTCGACCAGGTCGGTGGTCTTCTCCTCGGGCCACGACAGGGCGATCCGTGACTCGGGGGCGCCGGACAGCGGCCGGTAGGTGAGGTCCTTGCGGTGATGCAGACGGGCCAGCGACTGCGGGACGACGAGCAGCCCGACCCCCGCCGCAACCAGCTCGACGGCGTCCGCCGTCGTGGCGGGCCGCTCGAACGCGGGCCGGCCCGGCGGACGCTCCCAGTCGAGGGTGTCGTCGAGGGGATGCAGCACGATCTCCTCCGCGAGGTCCTCGGCCGACATCTCGTCGACGGCGGTCGCGGCATGGTCCTTGGGAACGACGACCACGGTCGTCTCGGCGTAGAGGGGGATCGCGCTGAGGTCCGTACGGTCGACGGGCAGCCGCACGAAACCGGCGTCCGCGCCGCCGTCGCGCAGCAGACCGGCGGCCTCGGCGGCGGGTACGCCGACGAGGGTCAGCGGGGTACCGGGCAGCCGCTCGTTCCAGATCCGAACCCACTTGGTCGGGGTCACGCCCGGGACGTAGGCGAGCCGGAACGCAGGGGGTACTTCCGAGCCTGTCACCCCGCCAGGTTACCGGCCGTGGTCGGAGGCGGTGCACATGCTCGATACCCTGGACACCATGACGTCGCACCAGACCACCCAGACAATGAAGCCCGCCACCGCGGCGAAGAAGCTGGGTGTGTACCTCGAATCCACCCCCGCCGAGTTCCAGGAGGGCGTCGTCTCGCGCGCCGAGCTGAACGCGCTGCAGTCCGACCCGCCCCAGTGGCTGCAGGAGCTGCGCCGCAACGGCCCCCACCCCCGGCCGGTCGTCGCCTCGAAGCTGGGCGTCTCCATCGCCGGTCTCGCGCGCGGCGGTGTCACGGAGCCCCTCACCACCGAGCAGATCGACGCCCTGAAGCAGGACAGCCCGGAGTGGCTGCAGAAGGAGCGGGCCACCCAGGCGGAGGTCCGTAAGGAAGCGGTGCGCATCAAGGAGCGCGACGCGGCCCGCGGGGAGAAGACCGACCGGGACTGACGTGCCCGCCGCCGGGGGACGCGGCCGGGCTATTCGCCCGTGTAGAAGGCGACGGTCGCCACCGTCGTCGCGGTCACGGTCTCCGGGTCCGCGCCGGCAGCGGCGAACGCGCGTCCCCACTCCTCGCCCGAGCGCGCCACGAAGGCCTTCGCCTCGGGTGAGGTCTGCCACTCCACGGCGTCCTCCGGGCTGATCCCGTCGCCCGTCAGGTGCCACCCGAGCCCCAGAAGAGCCAGGTCCCAGCCGATGCCGACGGCCCCCGGCCCGTACTGGCTCCGGAACTCCTCCGGAATGACGGACACGTGCTCCAGCTCGAACACCGTCCGGTTGCCGCGCTCCGGCGCCAGCCGCACCTCGACCTCGCTGAAGCCGGGGTCGGGGCCGAACAGCCAGGACACCCGCAGCCGCTCCGGGGGCACGCACTCGAGGATCTTCCCGCCGGCGTTTCCCTCCAGCTGGTAGCCCCCGCCGACCCGGAAATCACCGGTCACCGGAAGGAACCACCGGGCGATCCGCTCCGGCGAGGTCACCGCCCCCCAGACATCGGCGGGGCCGGCGTCGAAGGTGCGCCGCAACAGCACCGTGCCCGCCTCCTCCGACCCCACACGGCGTGTGCCGACCTCCCGGTGCACACGGCTGACCTCGTCGACGATCTCGTTCATGGCCGCTCACTTCCCATCCACGTGTCCTCGCTCGCGCCGCGTCCGGCCGGTCCCAGGCCATGTAACCGAAGATCCGCCGTGCTCGCCCCTCCACGCTGCACATGGTGGTGGACGTTCACTTGTGTGAGGGCCGTGGTGAGGTGGTCAGGCGTCAGGGCGGCAACCGGCCGATGTCGAGGGTTGGTGGCCGGGCCACCGCGTCAGCTCCAGGTCTCGCGTTCCTGGCTGTTCGGGTCGTCGATCTCGGCCCACCTGGCGCCGATGCGCATCGTGGTCCTGCGGTCGTTGTCGTACGCTGCCCAGCCCGGCTCGCCGGTCCTGGCGAAGCGGATCCAGGCATCGTGGGCCCCGGAGGCCAGGTCGGCGGGCGGCTTCCCGGGGCCGAGCAGTGCTTTCGGGCCGTGCAGCCGGGGGAGGCCCGCGAGGTCGAAGACGAAGGGGAGCTCCACCCCGTGAGTGGCGCCGAGCTCCCCGCCCAGGGCCTCGGAGCGCCACGTGAACTCGTAGCCGTAGGTGCCCGACGAGGGGTGCGTGGCGTGCGCGGAGGCCATGGCCCAGCTGCCCGCGCCGAACAGTGCGTCGCCCATGATCGCGGAGCGAAGCGCGCCGGGGGACGCCTTTGGACGTGCCGCCCGGTACGCCTCGACGAGCTTCGCCGGGTCGGGGTGCGAGGCGGCCGCGGCGGCCTCGACGTCGGCGTCGGTCGAGGTGGAGTACGTGCCCACCGGGGCCAGATAGAGGTTGCCCTCTTCGGAGTTGGTTCCGATGAGCAGGTCGACGTCGGCGCTCAGTCCGGCGGCGACCGCGTGAGCGGGCTGGGTGTCCAGGACCAGGCTGAAGGGGCTGAGCCCGATCAGCGGGTCGCGGTGCGTCTCGGTCTTGAGGTCGATGCCCGCGAGCTTGGAGGCGGCCTCGACAAGGCGCTCGTCGGAGATCTCCGCGAAGGCGTCGAGGCAGGGCTCGATGCCGAGCACGTCGGCTGCGGCGCGGGTGACGCGCGCGCCCTGTTCGGTGGTGAAGGCGCCCAGACCGTTGCCGCTCTGGACGATCGCCCGGCGGAACAGGCCCGACGCGTCGGGCGTGGCGAGGACGCCGCCGACGATGGTAGCTCCGGCCGACTGACCGAAGAGGGTGACGTTGCCCGCGTCTCCGCCGAACGCGGCGATGTTCTCGCGCACCCAGCGCAGCGCCGCGACGACGTCGAGCAGACCACGGTTGGCGGGCGCGCCCGGGAGGTCGAGGAAACCCGTGATGCCCAGGCGGTAGTTGAGGGTCACCAGCACCACGCCGTCGCGGGCGAAGGCACTGCCGTCGTACATCGTCGAGCGTGTCGACCCGGCGACGAATCCGCCGCCGTGCACGAACACCATGACGGGCAGGCCGCCGCGCCGGGTCTCGGGCGTCCAGACGTTCACGGTGAGGAAGTCCTCGCCGCGGCTCCAGCCGGTGCCGAAGTAGGGAGTCATGTCGACGCTGCCGAGCGTGCGCTCGGACTGCGGCGCGTTCGGTCCCGGCGCGGTGGCGTCGCGCACGCCGGCCCAGGCGGCATGCGGCCGCGGCGGCTGGAACCGGGCGGCGCCGGTGGGCGCGGCGCTGTAGGGGATGTTCAGGAACGCGGTGGTGCCGTCCTGGCGGAGGCCGCGCACCGCGCCCTGAGCGGTGGTGATGACGGGAGCGGGGTGGTGGTTCACGGTCTTGGCCTTTCTGCGGGTGTCGTCCTGCTCGCAGCAGGAGTCAGCGCTGCTCGGAGTACGGGGCGAAGGGAGCCCAGCCCTTGATGCCGAAGGCGTCTCCCCGGCGCGTCACCTCGGCCGCGCCGTGGCCGCCCAGGTGGGCGGGGATGACCAGCGCGTTGTTGTCGGCCGCCCAGCCCAGCACCTTGCGGCGGGTGGCGATGGCCTCGGCCGGGTTCTCGCAGAAGCAGCTGTTGGAGTCCGGGTGGAGGATCTGCACCGGGCTGTGGAGCATGTCGCCGACGAAGACGGCGTGGTCCGAGCCGGAGCCGAGCGTCAGGACGGAGGAGCCGGGGGTGTGTCCGGGGGCCAGGTCCAGACGCAGGTTGACGTCGATCCGGTGGCTGTTCTCCCACAGCAACGTCTGGCCGGCGGCGTGCACCGGGGCGACGCTGTCCTCGAACACGTTCTGGTTGCCGCGGCCGAGCAGCGGCTTCCGGCCGTTCTCGGGATTCCAGAAGTCGAAGTCGTCCTTCGGCATCAGGTACGTGGCGTTCGGGAACGTGGGCACCCAGCTGCGGTCGTCCAGGTAGGTGTTCCAGCCGACGTGGTCGATGTGCAGATGCGTGTTGATCACGACGTCGACGTCCTCCGGCTCGACACCGGCGCGGGCGAGGTTGGCGAGGAAGTCAGTCCTGAGGTGGCTCCAGACCGGCGCGTACGGACGCTCCTTGTGGTTGCCGACGCCGGTGTCGACGAGGATCGTCTTGCCCTCACTGCGCAGCAGCCAGGTCTGGATCGCAGAATTCACGATATTGGTATCAGGATCCAGAAAATGCGGCGTGAGCCATTCCTGGCCAGTTTCCCAGGCGTGTTCGGGGCTTTCCGGGAAGAAGGATTCAGGGGTCATTTCGACGGGGCCGTAGTACTCCCATACGCGGGTGACCGTGACATTGCCGAGCTCGATCTGGTCCATGAGGCTGAGACTTCCTTGGTCGACCGGGGGCTTGACGAAACCGTACGAGGAGCCCCGCCCCGGCGGTATCAGTCACATGACTGCAGTGGAACGCACACGTGCCGGAGCCGTCTCCGGCGCTTGTATTCTGGGCGCGACAAGGCGAGCCGAAGGCTCCCATGGAAAGACCAGCGATTCCTGGAGGCCTCGTGGACGATCACGTGGCGGACCCCGGCACGGCCGGCGGACCGGCGACGGAAAACAGCGAGATGATCGTCGGCCGCAAAGCGGATCTCGAGCGTGTGTTTCGTATGGTGAATCACGCGTCGGCGACCGAACGGGTCCTGGTGCTTTCCGGCGACGCCGGCATGGGAAAAAGCGTGCTCCTTGAATCCGCGATGCGATGGGCAGGGGTGAGCGGCGTCCGGGTGCTGCGCACGGAGGGGAGCGAGTCGGAGGCGAGCCTCGTGTTCTCCGGGCTGCATCAGCTGCTGCGGCCGGTCGTCGGCGCCGTGGACCAGTTGCCCGAGCGGCAGCGCGCGGCACTCTCCGCTGCCCTCGGTGCAAGTCCCGCCGAGGGAGCGCCCGACCTCATGCTCATCGGCGTCGCCCTCCTGGGCCTCCTGTCGGATCTGGCCGACCGGCGGCCGCTGCTCCTGGTGCTCGACGACGCCCAGTGGATCGACCGGGCTTCCCTGGATGCCCTGGCCTTCGCCGTCAAACGTCTGGACGCCGACCCGGTCACGCTGCTCATCGGTGTACGCACCGGCGACCCGCTCCCCGCCCTCGACCGGCACGGGCAGACCCTCACCCTGGCCCCGCTCGACACCGCCGCCGCAGGACGGCTCCTCGATCATCAGCCGCAGAGCCCCACCGGACGAGCCAGGGACCAGGTCCTCGACCAGGCGGGCGGCAACCCCCTGGCCCTCGTCGAACTGGCCCGGGCCGCCGCCTCACCCGGCAGTGACCCCACCGGGCCACTGCCGCTCACCGGGCGACTGGAGCGGATCTTCGCCGCCCGCCTCACCGAACTTCCCGAATCCACCCGGCGGTTGCTGCTGCTCCTGGCGGCCATGGACACGGCCGACACGGCAGGGCTCGCAGCGGGCGGGCTGCCCGGCGCCGAGGACACCGCGTGGCTGCCTGCCGAGCGGTCCGGACTGGTTCGCCGCACCGGCCGGGCCATCCGCTTCGGCCACCCCCTCATGCGGTCCGCCGTCTACCACGCCGCCTCCCTCGACGCCCGGCGCGCCGCCCACCGCGCACTGGCCGACCTGCTCGGCGACGCTCCGGACCGGCGCGCCTGGCATCTCGCGGCCGCAGCTCCCGGCCCGGACGCGGGCGTCGCGGCCGCGCTGGAGCGGACCGCGGACCGAGCCCGCCGACGCGGCGGCTACGCGGCAGCGGCGCAGGCACTACAGCGAGCCGCCGACCTCGCTCCGCACCGCGCGGAAAGCGCCAGGCTGCTCGTCGCGGCCGCCGGGGCGGCCGTGTTCACCGGCGAACTCACCTGGGTCGACGAGCTGGTCACCGCGGTACGCGAACGCACCGACGACGCAACGCTGCTGGTCACCGCCGCCCTGCACGCCGGCCGTCTCGCGACGCTGACCACCCGCCACACCCTGGTGTTCTCCCGTCTGACGCGCACCGCGCGGCAGTGGGCGGCCACGGACCCGGACGCGGCCCTCGACATGCTCGCCAGTGCGGCGGTCGTCCGCTTCTACTCCGGAGAGGACGCCCAGCGGAAGGCGATCGACCGTGTGCTGGCGCAGCTTCCGCAGGACGAGCAGGGTGACTGGCGACGCGCCTGGGTGCGGACGGTGTCCGACCCGGCCGACGGCAGGCCCGAACTCATCACCCTTCTCCCACAGTTGCTCGCCGACGCGGAGCACAGGCCCGAGCGGCTCACCACCCTCGCGATCATGGCCTGGCTCCTGGACGAGACTCCGCGCGCGGTCAGCGCCTTCGACACGGCCTTCGACCGCTGGCAGGTCCACGGACGGCTGCCGGAGGGTCTTGGCGGCGCCGCAGCCTGGGCGTATGTGGAGCACGGGCGGTGGGAGCAGGCGCGCGAGGCCTGCGCGCAGACCACCGCGAGCGCCTCGATGATCGGCCTCGACCATGCCGTGGCGTGCGCGGCCGCGGTGGACGCCATGGTTCTGGCGCTCCAGGGTGAAGTGGCCGAAGCCCGTTCCCGGGCCGCTGACGCGCTCGCCCTGATCGATCCGCTGGGGAGCCGCTCGATCGCCGTGTACGTCCGCCGCGCACTCGGCGCCGCGGCCGGTGCGGAAGGCGCGTACGAGACCGCGTACGGCCAACTCCGCCTGGCCTTCACGGCGGAGGGGGGCCCAGTGCACTATCACGCGTCCTACCCTGCCCTTGCGGAGCTGGCCGCCGCCGCGGTCCGCACCGGGCACCGTGACGAGGCGTCCTCGATCGTGGAGCGCTCCGCCCGCCGGCTCGGCGACGGCGCCTCACCCCGGCTGCGCGCGCTGATCAGCCGGGCCCGCGCGCTGCTCGCGGACCCGGAGGACGCCGAACCGTACTTCCGGGAGGCCCTCGCCGATCCGGCGCTCAAGCACTGGCCCTTCGAGCGCGCCCAGACTCTCCTCGACTGTGCTGAATGGCTGCGGCGCCGCCGGCGTATCGCCGAGGCGCGGCCGCTGCTCACCGCGGCCCTCGAAGCCTTCCAGCGCCTCGGGGCCCGTCCGTGGGTGGAGCGCGCCCAGGCTGAATCGCGCGCCGCGGGCATCGACGTCGCAGTCTCCACCCCCGACACGCTGGCCGAACTCTCCCCGCAGCAACAGCAGATCATCAGGCTCGCCGCCCGCGGCCTGACCAACAGGGAGATCGGCGAGAAGCTCTTCCTCTCGCCGCGCACGGTCAGCTCGCACCTTTACCGCAGCTTCCCCAGACTGGGCGTCACCGCCCGCTCGCAGCTGCGCGACCTCATCGAGGGAACGCTCGTGGCGACCGGGCGCAACCAGGAGTGACCGCCCTCACGCCGGAATCCTCGGTCACCCCAGCGGTCCAGGGAGCGGAAGAGCTTTGCATAAACCTGCATTACTGCGTATAGTCATGCCATCGATGAGGAGGATTTCCGATGGTGGTACGTGCGGCAGTGGCAGGAGCGAGCGGTTACGCCGGCGGGGAACTGCTCCGCCTGCTCCTCACCCACCCCCAGATCGAGATCGGGGCCCTCACCGGCCACTCCAACGCCGGAGAGCGGCTCGGCGCGCTGCAGCCGCACCTGAGGCCGCTCGCGGACCGCGTTCTGCAGCCGACCACGGCGGAGGTGCTCAGCGGGCACGACGTCGTCTTTCTGGCCCTCCCGCACGGACAGTCCGCAGGCGTGGCCGAACAGCTCGGTGACGAGGTGCTCGTCGTCGACATGGGTGCCGACTTCCGGCTCGAGAACCCGGCCGACTGGGAGAAATTCTACGGCTCCCCGCACGCCGGCACCTGGCCCTACGGACTGCCCGAGCTGCCCGGGGCCCGCACGGCTCTGGAGGGAACCAAGCGCATCGCCGTCCCCGGCTGCTACCCGACGGCCGTCTCCCTCGCGCTCTTCCCGGCGTACGCGGCCGGTCTCGCCGAACCCGAGGCCGTCGTCGTCGCCGCGTCCGGCACCTCCGGCGCTGGCAGGGCGGCCAAGCCGCACCTGCTCGGCTCCGAGGTCATGGGCAACATGTCCCCGTACGGCGTCGGCGGGGTCCACCGGCACACCCCCGAGATGATCCAGAACCTCGGCGCCGCGGCCGGTGAGCCCGTATCCGTGTCCTTCACGCCGACCCTCGCGCCCATGCCCCGCGGCATCCTCGCCACATGCAGCGCGAAGGCGAAGCCCGGGGTGAGCGCCGAGTCGCTCCGTGCGGCGTACGAGAAGGCCTTCGCCGACGAGCCGTTCGTCGACCTGCTGCCCGAGGGGCAGTGGCCCGCCACCGCGGCCGTGTACGGATCCAACGCCGTGCAGATCCAGGTCGCCCACGACGAGGCGGCCGGCCGGATCATCGTGATCAGCGCCATCGACAACCTCGCGAAGGGCACCGCCGGAGGCGCCCTGCAGAGCATGAACATCGCCCTCGGGCTCCCCGAGGAGACAGGTCTTTCCACGATCGGAGTCGCACCTTGAGCGACTCACGCGCAGCCGCCGGGCTGCGGGCAGGGACGAATGATGCCGCGCCGCCGCCGCGCTGCGTGGGCGGAGAAGCGAACGAGGAGAAGCAGTGAGCGTCACGGCAGCCAAGGGATTCACGGCGGCGGGCATCGCCGCCGGAATCAAGGAGAGCGGTAATCCGGATCTGGCCCTCGTGGTCAACAACGGACCCCGCCGCGCCGCCGCGGGCGTCTTCACCTCCAACCGCGTCAAGGCCGCCCCCGTCCTCTGGTCGGAACAGGTCCTCAAGGGCGGCGAAGTGACCGCCGTCGTCCTCAACTCCGGTGGTGCCAACGCCTGTACGGGGCCCCAGGGTTTCCAGGACACCCATGCCACAGCCGAGAAGGCCGCCGAGGTCCTCAGCGGTCACAGCGCGGGGGAGATCGCGGTCGCCTCCACCGGACTGATCGGCCTGCTCCTCCCCATGGACAAGCTCCTGCCCGGTATCGAGCAGGCGGCCCAGGCCCTCAGTGAGCACGGCGGCGAGAAGGCCGCCATCGCGATCAAGACCACGGACACCGTCCACAAGACCGCGGTCGCGGGAGGCGAGGGCTGGACCGTCGGTGGTATGGCCAAGGGCGCGGGCATGCTCGCCCCCGGCCTCGCCACCATGCTGGTCGTCCTCACCACCGACGCCGACGTCGAAGCACCCGCTCTCGACGCCGCGCTGCGCGCCGCCACCCGCACCACCTTCGACCGGGTCGACTCCGACGGCTGCATGTCCACCAACGACACCGTGCTGCTGCTCGCTTCGGGAGCGAGCGGAATCACCCCCGCGCAGGCCGAGTTCGACCGGGCCGTGCAGAGGGTCTGCGCCGATCTCGCCCGGCAGCTGATCGGCGATGCCGAGGGCGCCTCCAAGGACATCCGGATCGAGGTGATCAACGCGGCCACCGAGGACGACGCCGTCGAGGTCGGCCGGAGCATCGCCCGTAACAACCTCCTCAAGTGCGCCATCCACGGAGAGGACCCCAACTGGGGCCGGGTCCTCTCCGCGATCGGCACGACGAAGGCCGCCTTCGAGCCCGACCGGCTGAACGTCGCCATCAACGACGTCTGGGTGTGCAGGAACGGCAGCGTCGGCGAGGACCGAGACCTGGTCGACATGCGCTACCGGGAGGTCGGGATCACCGCGGACCTCGCGGCGGGAGACGAGTCCGCCGTCATCTGGGCCAACGACCTGACCGCCGAGTACGTCCACGAGAACAGCGCGTACAGCTCATGAGTGCCGCGAGGAAGCACACCGCGCTGCCCAAGGCGCAGATCCTCATCGAGGCGCTGCCCTGGCTCACCCGTCACAACGGCAGGACCGTCGTCATCAAGTTCGGCGGCAACGCCATGATCGACGAGGACCTGAAGGCGGCCTTCGCCCAGGACGTCGTCTTCCTGCGGCACGCCGGCCTCAAGCCCGTCGTCGTGCACGGCGGCGGCCCGCAGATCAGCGCGCAGCTCGACAAGCAGGGCCTGGTCAGTGAATTCAAGGCGGGGCTGCGCGTCACGACGCCCGAGGCCATGGACGTCGTACGCATGGTTCTGGCCGGACAGGTCCAGCGTGAACTGGTCGGGCTGCTCAACCAGCACGGCCCGCTCGCCGTCGGCATGACGGGCGAGGACGCTCACACGATCACGGCCGTCCAGCACCGCCCCGTGATCGACGGCGAGGCGGTCGACATCGGCCGGGTCGGCGAGATCACCGCCATCGACACCGGAGCGATCCAGGCGCTGCTGGACGACGGCCGGATCCCGGTCGTCTCCTCCATCGCGCGCTCCGCCGAGGACAACCACGTCTACAACGTCAACGCCGACACCGCGGCCGCCGCACTCGCCGCAGCGCTGGACGCCGAGACGCTGATGGTCCTCACCGACGTCGAGGGCCTCTACGAGGACTGGCCGAACAGCGACGACGTCATCAGCCGCCTCACCGCCACGGAGCTGGAGAAGCTGCTGCCCGACCTCTCCAGCGGCATGGTGCCCAAGATGCAGGGCTGCCTCCACGCCGTACGCAACGGTGTCGAGACCGCCCGTGTCATCGACGGCCGGGTCCAGCACGCGATCCTGCTGGAGATCTTCACCGACGAGGGGATCGGCACGATGGTCGTGCCCGACGCGACAACCGCCACACCGCACGGCGCAGAGGGGGAGTCATGAGCAACGAGGACATCACCCAGCGCTGGCAGGGTGCGCTGATGGACAACTACGGCACCCCGCAGCTGCCCCTGGTGCGCGGCGCGGGCGCCCGTGTGTGGGACGCGGACGGAAGCGAGTACCTCGACTTCGTCGGCGGTATCGCGGTGAACGCGCTGGGCCACGCCCACCCCGCGGTGGTCGAGGCCGTCTCCACGCAGATCGCTCGTCTCGGCCATGTCTCCAACCTCTACACCGCCGAGCCGCCCGTCGCGCTCGCCGAGCGGCTGCTGCAGCTCTTCGGGCGTACGGGCAGGGTCTACTTCTGCAACTCCGGTGCCGAGGCCAACGAGGCGGCCTTCAAGATCGGCCGGCTCACCGGGCGGACGCACATGGTCGCCACCGACGGCGGCTTCCACGGCCGGACCATGGGCAGCCTCGCCCTGACCGGCCAGCCCGGCAAGCGCGACCCGTTCCTGCCGCTGCCCGGCGACGTCACCCACGTGCCGTACGGCGATGTCGAGGCGCTCCGGGCCGCGGTGACGACCGACACCGCGCTGCTCGTCATCGAGCCCGTGCAGGGCGAGAACGGAGTCGTCGTACCGCCCAAGGGCTATCTGGAGGCGGCCAGGGAGATCACGCGGGCCACCGGCACGCTGCTCGTCCTGGACGAGGTGCAGACCGGGATCGGCCGCTGCGGGCACTGGTTCGAGTACCAGGCCCACCAGGGCGTCGAGCCCGACGTGGTCACCCTGGCCAAGGGGCTCGGCGGCGGACTGCCGATCGGCGCCGCCGTCGCGTTCGGTGCCGCGGCCGACCTGCTGAAGCCCGGTCAGCACGGCACGACGTTCGGCGGTAACCCCGTCGCCTGCGCCGCCGGACTCGCCGTGCTGGACACCTTGGCCGCCGACGGCATCCTGGACAACGTGAAGCGGCTCGGCGAGCGGATCAGGGACGGCGTCGAGGGCCTCGGCCACCCGTTGGTCTCCCACGTCCGTGGCTCCGGACTGCTGCTGGGTATCGTGCTCACCGGCCCCCTCGCACCGAAGGTGCAGCAGGCGGCTCAGGGAGCCGGACTCCTGGTGAACGTACCCGCCCCCGACGTCGTACGGCTCATGCCGCCGCTGATCATCTCTGACGCCGAGGTGGACGCGTTCCTGCGGATCCTGCCAGGAGCTCTCGACGCGGCTTACGGGGACGGACGATCCGGCGAGTGACGATCCGGAGAATGAGGCGACGACGATGACCGAGGCGCAGGAAACCGACCACGGCGGGCCGTCGGTGCCGCAGACCCGCACGGCACGTCACCGCAGGATCGTGGACATCCTGAACCGACAGCCGGTGCGCTCGCAGAGCCAGCTGGCCAGACTTCTGTCCGACGACGGGCTGAGCGTCACCCAGGCGACGCTCTCCCGCGACCTGGACGAGCTGGGCGCGGTGAAGATCCGCAACACCGGCGGCGAGCTGATCTACGCGGTGCCGAGCGAGGGCGGTTTCCGTACCCCGCAGGCGCCGCTCGGAGGGTCGGCCAAGGAGGAGCGGATGCGCAGGCTCTCGGCCGAGCTGCTCATCTCCGCGGAGGCCTCGGCCAACCTCGTGGTGCTGCGTACGCCTCCGGGCGCCGCCCAGTTCCTCGCCTCGGCCATCGACCAGGCCGAACTCCAGGCGATCCTCGGCACGATCGCCGGGGACGACACGCTGATGCTGATCAGCCGTGACCCCAACGGCGGCCAAGCGCTGGCCGACCATCTGCTGCGGCTGGCCCAGAACGACCGCTGACCCGGTCCTCAGTAGCGCGTGATCGCGGTCGGGCCGGACGCCGTCCCGACCGCGATGTGCGGACGGCGGACCGGATCGGCCCAGGCCAGGATCCGGTCCATGGCGGCCGCCGGCACGGACACACAGCCGGCGGTCGCGCCCTTCCCGTCGACGTGGAGGAAGATCCCGGCGCCCCTGCCCCGTACCGGCCGGTGGTAGTTGAAGCCGATGACGAGCGCACGGGCGTACTGGGTGGAATAGCTGACCAGGTGTTCGGCCTCCTCCGCGCGGCAGTCGGCGGGCCGCGGTTCCACCCAGCGGTTGTACGCACGGGACGTGGTGTCCTGGCACCACCACGAGGCCTCGACGACCCGGCGGTACGGATAGCGGGTACCGGGCGCCTCCTTCTCGATGCCGAAGGCGTACGGCACGTCGTACAGCCCGGTGGGAGTGGTGTTCGTGCCCTGCGTACGGGTGGCACCCTCCGCCAGGCCGTTCGCCCCGAAGCGGGCGGGTGCCGAGCCCGCCGCCACCCAGCCGCCGCCGCGCCGGTCCCACCAGGTGACCGTGCCCGTGGTGGAGTCCGTTCCGGGGGCCTCGGCGGTGATCAGCTGCGTGCCGCCGCCCGTGTCGGCCAGCCGTTCCGGAAGGGGCGGCGGTCCGGCGGGCCGTGCCGCGAGCGAGCCGGCCAGTGCCAGCAGAACCGACCCGGTCACCAGAAATCTGTGCATGCCCCGGACCGTACGGGGCGCGGCGGCCCGCCCCCACCGCGCCTGCTCCGTACGGCTCAGTGGCTCACCCCTCGGCCGGCGTGGGCATCACAGGCAGGGGCAGGGGGAGCCCCGGAAGACCGTCGATGCTGGTGGCGATGTCGGGCTTCTTCTCGAAATACCTGCTCAGGCTTTCGTCGTCCTCGCGCCGGAAGCGGTCGGAGTGCAGGGAGCGGTCCTCGTCGTACGACATGAAGGGCACCCCGTAACCGCAGGTGTCCCGGATCAGTTCGGCCGTCACCACGATGATCGCGCGCAGCCCGTGCGGGGTGGGGTCGATGTCCGGGAAGTGGCCGAGCAGCCCGGGGAAGCGAGCGTCGTCACGGAAGACCGGCTCACCGCGGCCGTGCACGCGGACGATGTTCGGAGGGCCCTGGAAGGCGCACCACATCAGCGTGATGCGCCCGTTCTCCTGGAGATGGGCGACGGTCTCGGCATTGCTGCCGGCGAAGTCGAGGTAGGCCACGGTCTGTTCGTCGATGACGGCGAACGAGCCGTTGATTCCCTTCGGGGACAGGTTGACCGTGCCGTCGCCGTCCAGGGGCGCCGTCGCGGTGAAGAAGAGGTGCTGCGCCTCAATGAAAGCCCTGAGTCGCCCGTCGATGCGTTCATGAGTTTTTCCCATGGGGTGATTATCGAACTATTAGGGGGCTTCGGGGCAGAGGGCGAACGTTCACCGGCGCTTTGACAAACCATACGGAGGACTGCATAGTTATACCCATCAGTGAATGGATCAAGAATGGTGGACAGGCATACGCGTGTTCCGCCCCTTGTACTCCCGAGGAGCACGCAGTGAGCAACGGCACCGGCACCAGTGACGTACGCCTCTGGGGCGGCCGTTTCGCCGACGGCCCGGCCGAGGCGCTGGCCAAGCTGTCCGCCTCCGTCCACTTCGACTGGCGGCTCGCGCCGTACGACATCGCGGGTTCCCGTGCCCACGCGCGCGTGCTCAACAAGGCGGGGCTGCTGAGCGGCGAGGAGCTGGCCCGCATGATCGAGGGCCTGGACTCGCTCGAAGCCGCCGTCGCCGACGGGTCGTTCACCGGCACCATCGCCGACGAGGACGTCCACACCGCGCTGGAGCGCGGCCTCCTGGAGCGCCTCGGCCCGGACCTCGGCGGCAAGCTGCGGGCCGGCCGGTCCCGCAACGACCAGGTCGCCACGCTCTTCCGGATGTACCTGCGTGACCACGCGCGGATCATCGGCGGGCTGATCGCCGAGCTCCAGGACGCCCTGGTCGGACTGGCGGAGGCGCACCCCGACGTGGCCATGCCCGGTCGTACGCACCTCCAGCACGCCCAGCCCGTCCTCTTCGCCCACCACGTCCTGGCCCATGTGCAGCCCCTGTCCCGCGACGCCGAACGGCTGCGCCAGTGGGACGAGCGGACCGCCGTGTCGCCGTACGGCTCCGGCGCACTGGCGGGGTCGTCCCTCGGGCTGGACCCGGAGGCGGTCGCCGCGGACCTCGGCTTCGAGCGCGGCTCCGTCGGCAACTCCATCGACGGCACCGCGTCCCGTGACTTCGTCGCCGAGTTCGCCTTCATCACCGCGATGATCGGCGTCAATCTCTCCCGCGTCGCTGAAGAGATCATCATCTGGAACACGAAGGAGTTCTCCTTCGTCACCCTCCACGACGCCTTCTCCACCGGCTCCTCGATCATGCCGCAGAAGAAGAACCCGGACATCGCCGAGCTGGCCCGCGGCAAGTCCGGCCGCCTCATCGGCAACCTGACCGGACTGATGGCGACCCTGAAGGCCCTCCCGCTCGCGTACAACCGCGACCTCCAGGAGGACAAGGAGCCGGTCTTCGACTCCTGCGACCAGCTCGAGGTCCTGCTCCCCGCCTTCACCGGCATGATGGCGACGCTCACCGTCCACCGGGAGCGCATGGAGGAGCTGGCCCCGGCCGGCTTCTCGCTCGCCACGGACATCGCCGAATGGCTGGTCAAGCAGGGCGTCCCCTTCCGGGTGGCGCACGAGGTCGCGGGCGAGTGCGTGAAGGTGTGCGAACACGAGGGCGTCGAGCTCGACGAACTGACGGACGAGCAGTTCGCGAAGATCTCCGAGCACCTCACCCCGGAGGTGCGCACCGTCCTGAACGTGCCCGGCGCGCTCGCCTCCCGCGACGGGCGCGGCGGGACGGCCCCCTCGGCCGTCGCCGCACAGCTGGCCGAGGTGAAGGCCGACCTGGTGACGCAGCACGCCTGGGCGACCGCGCGCGGATGATTCACAGGCATCGCGGGATACGTTGACGGGAAGGCGTTCGGAACCGACCCAGAGGAGCCCGCGATGCCCTTCGCCCGCCTGAACCGAGCGACTACCCCGACCTCCCACATCGGGCTCGGCCTGGCCGCCGTGGGCAGGCCCGGCTACATCACCCCCCACCGTGACCGTGATCTGCCCGGCGACCGGGGCGTGGACGCACTGCGCGTCCGCACCCATGACCTCCTGGACGCGGCCTACGCCCAGGGCGTGCGCTATTTCGACGCCGCCCGCTCCTACGGTCGCGCCGAGGAGTTCCTCGCCGAGTGGCTGACCGCCCGGCCCGATGTGACCGACGTGGTCATCGGCAGCAAATGGGGCTACACCTACACCGCCGACTGGCGCGTGGACGCCGAGGCGCACGAGGTGAAGGACCACGGACTCGCCGCTTTCGAACGCCAGCACGCGGAGTCGGCCGCACTGCTCGGCGACCGGCTCGACCTCTACCAGATCCACTCGGTGACCGCCGACAGTCCGGCGCTGAGCGACAAGGACCTGCACGCGCGTCTCGCGGACCTGGCCGCCGGAGGTACCACGGTCGGCTTCTCCGCGAGCGGCCCCGGCCAGGCCGACGCCATCCGGGCCGCCCTCGCCGTGACCGTGGAGGGCGAACCCCTCTTCCGGACCGTCCAGGCCACCTACAACGCCTTGGAGAACTCCGCCGGCGCGGCACTCGCCGAGGCGCACGACGCTGGGCTCACCGTGATCGTCAAGGAGGCCATGGCCAACGGCCGGCTCGCCGGGACCGAAGCGCCCGCCGTCCTCCAGGAGATCGGTGCCGAAGCCGGACTGGACGCGGACGCCGTCGCCATGGCACTCGTGCTCCACCAGCCGTGGGCCGGAGTCGTCCTGTCCGGCGCGGTCACCGCCACCCAGCTCGCGGCCAATCTGCACGCGCCGCTGCTCGACCTGGACCCGGACCGGCTGGACCGGCTGGCCGCCCTGGTGGAGGAGCCTGAGGCCTACTGGCGCCACCGGGCCTCACTGCGCTGGAGCTGAGCCGACACGCGGCCACTGGGCGAGCGCGTCGAAGTCCGCCCGCACCAGCCCCACCCAGGGGTCGATCCGCCGCAGCAGGGCTCGCCCTGGGTGGTGCGCGGCGACCCAGGCCGTGTCGAGCTCGGAGATCTCGTCGTCGACCCAGGCGAACGGCCGGCCGTCGGCGTAGTCGACGACGTAGCGCGTCTTCCAGTACGTGCCGTTCCCGGTGACGCCGTGCATATCCGGCCAGTCGATGTACGGCAGGGGCGGCAACCCGAGATGCGGGGCGATCCACTCGTTCGCCTCGTCCTTCCAGGTGGTGGCCCAGACGAGTTCGTACCGGTCCGTGAGTGACAGCAGCTCGTCGCCGTGGTCCGGGCTGAGCAGGACGGGCAGCGGCGACCCCACCGTCCACCCGGTCGGCCGCATCAGGTGCCGCCGGTAGCCGTGGGGGACCTGGCGGCGGGACAGAGCCGCGTAGGGGTTGAGCGGACCGTCGATGTCGATCAGCAGCAGCGGCTTCATGGCGTCATGGTGCCCGGCGGACGACGCGATGTCAGAACGTGACCTGCGTCTCATGTTGCTTGCTCGCGTCTCATGACTTCTGAGCGTGAGCAGGTGCTGCGGAGTGCCGCCGCCCTCCCGACCCGTAAGCCCACGGCGACCATGGACGAGGTCGCCCGGGCCGCCGGATCGGCCGCGCCACCCCGCACCGGCACTTCGCCGGGCGGGACGCCCTGGCCGGGGCGCTGGAAAACCTCGGTATCCATGAATCCGAGGCGGCTCCGGACGCGGCCGGGCTGGACGAGGGCAGCGCCGAGGTCGGGCTGCGGCGGCTGATCGTGGCCGTTCAGCCCGGCGCGGGACTGCTGCCCTTCCTCGTCGGCGAGAACCAGCTCGTCGAGGGCGACGACGTCTGCGAGGGATGGAGCCGTCCCGACGCCCGGGTCTCGGTCTTCCTCCGGTGGGGCCGGGAGCGCGGCGAGTTCCGGATCGACCTGATCCCGGCCTGGCTGACCGAGGCCCTGTACGGCCTGATCGGGTGCTGCGCATGGTCCGTGCGGTGGGCCCGGTCGCCGCGCAGGACCTCCCCCACATGATCGTCGAGTTGCTCCTGGGCGGGGCACGCCGGAGCGTGGAGAAATGAGCAGCACCTACGCAAGGGCAGGAGTCACGGGCGACCCGCACCATCCGGGCCGGTGGATCGCCCTCACCGTCCTCGTCCTGGCCGTGCTGCTGGTCGCCGTCGACGCCACCGTCCTCGGCCTGGCCACCCCGTTCCTCAGCGAGGATCTCGAACCGACCGGCACCCAGCTGCTCTGGATCGGCGACGTCTACTCCTTCGTCATCGCAGGACTCCTGGTCTCCATGGGCAGCCTCGGTGACCGCATCGGCCGGAAGAAGCTCCTGCTGACAGGTGCCACAGCCTTCGGCGCGGTCTCCGTGCTCAACGCCTACGCGTCGACTCCCGAGATGATGATCCTGGCCAGGGCTGTGCTCGGTGCCGCGGGCGCCACTCTGATGCCGTCCACGCTCGCCCTGATCCGCAATCTCTTCCACGACCCGCGCGAACGCAGTCTCGCCGTCGGCATCTGGGGCGCGATGGCAGCGGCGGGTGCCGCCGTCGGGCCGGTCGTGGGCGGGCTCCTGCTGGAGCACTTCTGGTGGGGATCGGTCTTCCTGATCAACCTGCCCGTGATGGCGGTCCTCGTCGCCGTGGGCATCAAGATGATCCCCGAGTCGAAGAACCCCGCGCCGGGCCCCTGGGACCTGCTCAGTGTGGGGCTCTCGCTGGTCGGCATGATCGGCATCGTGTACGCGATCAAGGATGCCGCCGCACGCGGCCTGAGCTGGGAGGCCGGTGTGGCCGCCGTCGGCGGCGCGCTGGCGCTCACCTGGTTCGTACGCCGCCAGCTGAAGCTCCCCGCCCCTCTGCTGGACATGCGGCTCTTCCACCACAGAGGGTTCTCCGGCGCGGTCCTCGCCGACCTGCTGACCATCCTCGGACTGTCCGGGATCGTCTTCTTCCTCTCCCAGTTCCTGCAACTGGTCCAGGGGCGTGGCCCGCTCGAGGCCGGGCTGGCCGAACTGCCCGCGGCCGTCGGTGCGGTGACCGCCGGACTGCTGGCGGGGAGGGTCGCGCGCCGCTGTTCCGTGCGCTCCGTCGTCGCCGTGGGGCTCGGGGCCATCGGCGTGTCGCTCGCCGTGGTCACGGTGATCCACAAGGAGACCGGCTATCCGCTGATCGGGGTCCTGCTCCTGGTGGTGGGCGTCGGCGCGGGATTCGCCTTCACCGTCACCTCCGACGTCATCCTCTCCAGTGTCCCGAAGGAGCAGGCCGGCTCGGCGTCAGCGGTGTCCGAGACGGCGTACGAGCTGGGCGCCGCGCTCGGCATCGCGCTGCTCGGGTCGATCGTCACGGGCGTCTACAAGGGCTTCGGAACCCCCGAGGGCATCCCGGCCGCCGCAGCGAAGGCGGCCCACGAGTCGCTGGGCGGAGCCGTGGAGACGGCGGGGCGCCTCCCGGCGCACCAGGGGAGCGAACTCGTCGTCGCGGCCCAGGAGGCCTTCGTCAACGGGCTGCGGGTGTCAGCCGCGGTCGGTGCCGTCGTGCTGCTCGCGACCGCTGTCGCCGCCTGGTTCCTGCTGCGCGATCAGAAGCTGGAGGAGGGGATCATCCCCGACGAGTGAGCGGCCCGGCGCGGTTCGCGCCGGGCACCGGAGTGCACCCGTCCGGCTCAGGCGGCCTTGGCCTTCGTGGCGTACATGTCGACGTACTCCTGGCCCGACAGCCGCATCACCTCGGCCATCACCGAGTCCGTCACCGCCCGCAGGACGTAGCGGTCGCGGTCCATGCCCTCGTAGCGGGAGAACTCCATCGGCTCGCCGAAGCGCACCGTGACCTTGCCCGGGCGGGGCAGGCCGGCGCCGCCCGGCTGCAGCTTGTCCGTGCCGATCATCGCGAACGGCACGACCGGCGCACCGGTCATCAGGGTCAGCCGCGCGATACCCGTACGGCCGCGGTAGAGCCGGCCGTCGGGAGAGCGGGTGCCCTCGGGGTAGATGGCGAAGGCATGGCCCTCCTCCAGCACCCGGCGGCCCGTCATCAGCGCCGCGACACCCCCGCGGCCGCCGTCCCGGTCCACCGGGATCATGCCGCAGCCCGTGAAGAACCAGGCCATCAGCCGGCCCTTGAGGCCCTTGCCGGTGACGTACTCGTCCTTGCCGATGTAGAACACCGGCCGGTCGCAACAGATCGGCATGATCATCGAGTCGATGAACGTCAGATGGTTTCCCGCGAGGATCACCGGCCCGTCACCCGGGATGTTCTCGACGCCTTCCACCTGAGGCCGGAAGAGCAGGCGCAGGATCGGTCCGAGCACTGCCTTGATGACCGTGAGTCGGGACAACGCATCCTCCGGTGACGTGGCCGGGCCGGCCGGGCGGGAATTCGCAGGGTCTGTGCAGGTGAGGACGATACTCGCGGGTCCCGCCTCTCCGCACATCGGGTTCACCGAGCCGATACGCAGCGTTGACGTGTGTTTCCGCCATGTACGTCCACGGGCTGCCCCGCCGATGGCGTAGCTGCCTACGATCAAGCCTTCCCCAAAGGTGCCGGACATCACATGCGAGGAGCATTCATGACAGAGCGCGCGCAGGCAGCACCCGGTCGGCGGAGCCTTCTGGGGGCCGCCTTTCTCGGCACGGCGGCCCTCGGCCTGTCCGGTACGGCGTACGCCGCCGGCCGGGGCCCGGACGGACGAGACCACGGCAACAACTCCTACCGGGACCTTCCCGTGCCCACCGTCATCGGCCACCGCGGCGCCAGCGGCTACCGGCCCGAGCACACCCTCGGCTCCTACCAGCTGGCCCTGGACATGGGCGCGCACATCGTCGAGCAGGACCTCGTGCCCACCAGGGACGGCCACCTGGTCTGCCGCCACGAGAACGACATCACCGGCACCACGGACGTCGACGAGCACCCCGAGTTCGCGAGCCGCAAGGCCACCAAGCAGGTCGACGGGGTGTCGCTCACCGGCTGGTTCACCGAGGACTTCACCCTCGCCGAGCTGAAGACCCTCCGGGCCAAGGAGCGCATCCCCGGCAACCGCCAGGAGAACACGCTCTACGACGGACGCTGGGAGATCCCGGCCTTCGAAGAAGTCCTGCGCTGGGCGGACGAGGAGGGCCGACGGCGCGGCAGGCCCGTCTGGCTCTACGTGGAGACCAAGCACCCCTCCTACTTCAGGGGCCTCGGGCTCGGCCTGGAGGAGCCGCTCGCCGGGCTGCTGCGCCGCCACGGCCGGAACAAGGCGAACTCCGCACTGATCCTCCAGTCCTTCGAGCCGAGCTCGATGCAGCGGCTGTCGAAGCTCGTCGCCACCCCGCGTGTCGTCCTGCTGTCAGGGCCGAAGGAGCGTCCCTGGGACTTCGTGGAGGCCGGTGACCCCCGCACCGTGGCCGATCTGGTGAAGCCCGCCGGGCTGAAGTGGATCTCGTCCTTCGCCCAGGGCATCGGCCCCACACTTGACCTGGTCATTCCCAGGGACGGCGCCGGACGGCTCACCACCCCCACCGCCCTGGTCCAGGACGCGCACGCGCGGGGCCTGATCCTGCACCCATACACGATGCGCAGCGAGAACACCTTCCTGCCCGCGGACTTCCGGCGCGGCACCGACCCGAACGCGTACGGTGACGTGTTCGGCGCTCTGCGCGCGTACTTCGAGGCAGGCATCGACGGGATCTTCTCCGACAACCCCGACACCGCACTGCTCGCGGCCGCCGACTTCGCCCAGGACTGATGCCGGGAGACCGGGCCGCGCGTCAGCCGCCCGGCACGCATGCCCCGGTCGGGTGGAGCTCCCCGTGCGCTGCAACTCGCCGCACACGGGGACCGTTGAGGGGGCATGACTCTTCCTGATCATGTTCCAGCGGCCTCGTCCGAAGCGGCGGGCGACCGCGGGCGAGCGGTCGTGCGCGCCCTGCACGCGCTGGTGCGCGCGGAGGCGGGAGCGGAGGCGCAGGCCGCCGGGACCGAGGCCGCTGACCTGGAACAGGCGGTGTGGCTGCGGCTGCTGGAGCGGTGGCCAGGTCCAGGGGCGCCCGCCGACCCCGCCCGCTGGGTCCGCACCGCCGTGCGGGCGGAGGCACGGGTCGCCCGCCGCAGAACCCGGCGCGAGCGCGCCTACACCGCCGGTGACCCCCCGGACGACTGGGCCGGTTGCCCCGAACGGATCGCGGTGGGAGCCGACGAACGCCGCGCGCTGCGCACCGCGGTGCGCCGGCTGCCCGGAAGGTGCCCGCGGTTGCTCGAGGCGATGCTGGCTCCCCACGATCCGACGTACCGGGAGATCGCAGGGGAGTTGGGTATGTCACAGGGCAGTTTGGGCCCTATGCGTTCCCGATGCCTCGGATGTCTGCGCAGAATGCTCGCGGCGGAGGTTGTAGCTCCTGAACTGCGGGGAAAGGAGCGGTAGACAACCGGTGGAGCAGGTGAGCGGGAGGCATGCACACATGGGCATGAGTGTGACCATCTCGGCGGCGACGGCACAGGACGTCGAGCAGATCTTCAGACTCCAGTACCTCTGTTTCCAGAGCGAGGCGGAGCTCCACGGCAACTACCGGATCGAACCACTCGTCCAGACCTTCGACTCCGTCCGGGACGAAGTCGCCGCGGACCTGGTGTTCGTGGCCCGGCTCGGAGACGAAGTCGTCGGTTCGGTACGCGGCTTCACCGACGCGGACGGCACCGGCCGGATCGGCAAGCTCTGCGTCCACCCCAGGCTCCGTAACCACGGCCTCGGCACCCGTCTCCTGCGGGCCGCGGAATCCGGCCTGGCGGATGGGCGTTCGGCCACCCGCTTCCGCCTGCACACGGGGGAGCGCGGCGAAGGCAATCTGCGGCTCTACCGCAAGGCGGGTTACGCCCTGGTGGGCAACGCCACCGGAGGTGACGGCGTCCGGATGGTCCTGCTCGAGAAGGACGCCACCGCACCGGCCTATGTGACCAGCGCCTGATCGACTCCCGCGACGCCCGGTGTCAGGCGTTCCGTGCGCGGCGCAGCCAGATCATCCCGGTGACCGGAAGGATCACCGGGATGAACAGGTAGCCCATGCCGAATTCCGACCACACCGTGCTGTCCGGGAAGGCGGACGGCTCCAACTGCGTCCAGGTCCCGACGATCAGTACGCCCGCGAGCTCGGCGGCGCAGCACACCAGCGCCGCCCTGCGCGCCTTCTCCCCGCCCCGCACCAGCGAGTACGTGATGAAGCCGTACACCACGGCGGCGACGGCCGAGAGGACGTACGCGAGTGGCGCCTTGCCGAAGTCCAGGATCATCTCGACGATCGAGCGGGACGCGGCGGCCACGGTGAACACCCCGTAGAACCAGACCAGGACCCGCCCGGGCCCGGTGCCGAGCTCGAACCGCTGCTTCTCCCGCGGGGCGTCCGGCTGCGGGGCGATGGAGGCGGAGGCCCCCGTGCGGTCGGTGTCGCGCATGGTCAGTTTCCCCAGATGTCGTAGAGCCGCACTTCGAGGACGGCGAGCACGACCGCGCCGGCCGCCACCGTCACCGAACCCCAGCGGGTCCGCTCCGACAGCGACAGGAAACCCGCGGCGGGCACGGACGCGAAGGCGCCGATCAGATAGGCGATGAAGATCGTCATTCCCTGACCGGGCCGCTCGCCGCGCGCCAGCTGCACGATTCCCACGACCAGCTGCGCCAGCGCCAGCACGGAGACGACCGCCATGCCGATGAAGTGCCAGTCCTTCGTGGGCTGGTCCCGGTAGGCGGCGAATCCGCACCAGGCGGCGAGGGCGAGCGCGGTCACGGCGACCGCGACCGTCAGGGCGTCAAGCATGAGGCGAGGGTATTACGGGCCGGGGCGGCCGCCGCGTGCGGCCCCGGGCGACGGGTGGGTGCCGTCGGTGTTCCAGGAATCGTGGTCTTGGCCACAGGGCGCCCGCAGCATGATCGCGCCGCTGCCGGCGCGATGGTCGGAGCTGCTCACGTTTTCGCAGGTCAAAGCGGTGTGATCGGCGATCCCGGTGCGGGGGACGCGCACCCATGGCCGTCCGCTATGCGGACGCGGTGGGTAGCCGGAACGTTACGTCTGTTTTACTTGCCGCATGACCACGACGAGCTACCGCAGCCCTGCGACCGAGGCGATCCCGACGCCCGGTGCTCGTTGTACGTGTCGAATGCGCGCCCTCTGAGGGCCCCCGCCTGAGCCTCGCGCCCCGAAGCGAGACCGGGACCGCGCCGTTCGTACCCAGCGGCCCGGGCATGCCCGAGCCGCACGGCGCCCGCCGAGGCCGGCCGTGCCGGGACTCCCACCGGTCGACCACCGAGAACGGTCTCACCAGACGAATGCCCCGTGCCCGGCGGACACCGCGCCGTGCACTCGACAGTGACGGAAACCCTGTGATCACCACTTCGGGCCTCACGAAGGTCTACCAGTCACGCGGCCGTGAGGTCACCGCCCTGGACGGCGTGGACCTGCATGTCCGCGAGGGTGAGGTCTACGGCGTCATCGGACAGAGCGGCGCCGGCAAGTCCTCCCTCATCCGCTGCGTCAACCTCCTCGAACGCCCCACCTCGGGCACCGTGACGGTCGCCGGACAGGACCTCACGGCCCTCGCGGGCCGCGGCCGCCGCGCCGGCAAGGAGCTCCGCCGGGCGCGCAGCCGCATCGGCATGGTCTTCCAGCACTTCAACCTGCTGGACTCGCGCACCGTCCGGGACAACGTCGAGCTCCCCCTGGAGATCCTCGGGCTCTCCGGACAGGCACGCACCCGCAAGGCGCTCGAACTCCTCGACCTCGTCGGTCTCGCCGACAAGGCGAAGGCCTACCCCGGTCAGCTGTCCGGAGGCCAGAAGCAGCGCGTCGGCATCGCCCGCGCCCTCGCGGGCGACCCGGAGGTGCTCCTCTCCGACGAGGCGACGTCCGCGCTGGACCCCGAGACCACCCGCTCCATCCTGCAGCTGCTGCGCGACCTCAACCAGGAGCTCGGCCTCACCGTCCTGCTCATCACGCACGAGATGGACGTCGTCAAGACGGTCTGTGACTCCGCCGCGCTGATGAAGAAGGGCCGTATCGTCGAGTCGGGCACCGTCGGCTCCCTGCTGGCCACCCCCGGCTCCGAGCTGGCCCACGAGCTGTTCCCCGTAGGCGGCACCGCCTCCGGCCCCGGCTCCACCGTCGTCGACGTCACCTTCCACGGCGAGGCCGCGGCCCAGCCGGTGATCTCGCAGCTCTCCCGTACGTACAACATCGACATCTCGATCCTGGGTGCCGCGATGGACACCGTCGGTGGCAAGCAGATCGGCCGCATGCGCATCGAGCTGCCCGGCCGCTTCGAGGAAAACGTCGTACCCATCGGCTTCCTGCGCGAGCAGGGCCTCCAGGCCGAGGTCGTGGACGACGGACCCTCCGACAGCACGGACATCCCCGCCCAGACCCCCGTAGCGCTCACCAAGGAGGTGGCGAAGTGACCTGGTCCGAAATGCAGCCACTGCTCACGCAGGGAACCATCGACACCCTCTACATGGTGCTCTGGTCCACGCTCGTCACCGTCGTCGGCGGGCTGCCGCTCGGCATTCTGCTCGTCCTCACCGACAAGGGCGGGCTCCTGCAGAACACCGTGGTGAACAAGGTCATCGGCGTGATCGTGAACATCGGCCGCTCCCTGCCTTTCATCATTCTGCTGATCGCGCTGATCCCCTTCACCACCTGGGTCGTCGGCACCTTCATCGGCCCGTCCGCGATGATCGTGCCGCTTGCCGTCGGCGCCGTTCCGTTCTTCGCGCGGCTCGTCGAGACAGCGGTGCGCGAGGTCGACCACGGGCTCGTCGAGGCCGTCCAGTCGATGGGGGGATCCATCCCGACGATCGTCCGCAAGGTCCTGCTGCCACAGGCGCTGCCCTCGCTCGTCTCCGGCGTCACCACCACCGTCATCGTGCTCATCGGCTATTCCGCCATGGCCGGTGCGGTCGGCGGCGAAGGGCTCGGCTCCAAGGCCATCACGTACGGATTCCAGCGCTTCGACGACCAGTTCATGCTCATCACCGTCGCGCTGCTCATCGTCATCGTGACCGTGGTCCAGCTGATCGGCGACGGAGCCGGGCGCCTGCTGGCACGCCGGGGCCGCACCACCTCCTGAACCTCATCTCCTCCGAAGCCCGGACTCCTTGTCCGGGCGCATCACCGTCACCACCGGAAAGAGGCACTCTTCGTGCGTAAGAACATCAAGATCACCGCTGCCGCAGCCGCCACCGCCGCCCTGGCCTTCGGGCTCAGCGCCTGCGGCACGGACTCCGACCCGGCCGCCAAGGGCGAGACCGGCGCCGGTGCGGACACCTCCAAGGCCCTCGTCGTCGCCGCGTCGCCGACGCCGCACGCCGACATCCTGAACTACGTCAAGAAGAACCTGGCGGACGAGGCCGGCCTCAAGCTGGAGGTCAAGGAGTTCACGGACTACGTCCTGCCGAACACCGCCACCGAGAACGGCCAGGTCGACGCCAACTTCTTCCAGCACAAGCCCTACCTGGACGACTTCAACAAGAAGAACAAGACCCACATCGTCCCGGTCGTCGACGTCCACCTCGAGCCCCTCGGTCTCTACTCCAAGAAGGCCGAGGACCTCAAGGACATCAAGGCCGGCCAGACCATCGCCGTCCCGAACGACACCACCAACGAGGGCCGCGCGCTCCAGCTCCTCGCCGAGAACGGCCTGATCACCATCAAGGACGGCGTCGGCACCAACGCCAAGCTCAGCGACATCACGGACAAGAAGGGCCTGGAGTTCAAGGAGATCGAGGCCGCGACCGTGCCGCGCGCCCTCGACGATGTCGACGCCGCCGTCATCAACGGCAACTACGCGATCGAGGCCGGCCTCGAGCCGGGCCAGGACTCGCTGGTGCTGGAGAAGGCCGACGGTAACCCGTACGCCAACTTCCTGGCGGTCAAGGACGGCAACGAGGACGACCCCCGGGTCCAGAAGCTCGCGAAGCTCCTGAACTCCGACGAGGTCAAGAAGTTCATCGAGGACACCTACAAGGGCTCCATCGTCCCCGCCTTCGGCGAGCCCGCCAAGTCCTGACCCCCAGGCGCCACTTGCCCACGAACCCCGCACACCCGCACCAGGGTGTGCGGGGCTCCGCCGTGCGGACCCGGCCATGCGCATTCACGGTCCGATGCTGCATGCTGGTGCCTTTACAGGGTCTTCGGCATGGAGCTGCGCATGACTACCACCTTCCCGTCCATCTCCATCAGCACGGACAGGTTGGTGCTGCGCCCCTTCGACATGGCGGACGTCCCGGCGTACATCGAGATGATGAACGACGAGCTGGTCACCACCTGGACCGACGCACCGCACCCCTACACCCAGGTCGACGCCGAACGG
The DNA here is from genome assembly GCF_053591835.1 of Streptomyces sp. NPDC002911. Taxonomy (NCBI): domain Bacteria; kingdom Bacillati; phylum Actinomycetota; class Actinomycetes; order Kitasatosporales; family Streptomycetaceae; genus Streptomyces; species Streptomyces sp. NPDC002911. The sequence continues at coordinate 107,884 of NZ_JBSFUO010000018.1, forward strand.
TGGGTCCGCAGGATCGCGCCCGCCGAACGCTCCAACGGCAACGGCATCGTCTTCGCCGTCACCGAATTCCTCACCCAGCGCCTCGTCGGCTCCGTGCGGCTCCTGAACACCGACCGGCGCACCCTGGCCACCGAGGTCCGCTACATCACCGCCCCCTGGGCACGCGGCGAGGGATACGCCACCGAGTCCGTGCTGGCCCTCGCCGAGTGGCTCTTCCGCGACCAGAGCTTCGAGCGGATCGAGCTGCGCACCCCCGCCGGGAACACCGCGTCCCAGCAGGTCGCCCAGAAACTGGGCTGCATCAGCGAAGGCGTCCTGCGCAACGCACGCATAGCCAGGACCGCGACGGAGGACGGGGGCTGGACCGACATCAGGACCGACCTCATCGTGTGGGGGCTCCTGCCCGAGGACCTGGAGGGCGTCGCCGAGCAGCTGGCCGACGCGGGCGGCTACGGCACGTACAACGACTGGAACTGACCTCCCTCCCGCACCTGGGGAGCCCCCGGCAGGGCGTTGGTACGGACCGGATACGCTCACCCTTGCGCCGCCCATCCCGGCGGGGCGTCCCCACCTGCTCGCACCCCAGGAGGCTGACGACGATGGCCGACCGGGTCACGGTGATCGGCTGGGACGGCTCGCCTCTGACCAGGGCGGCCACCGCCGCGCTCTCGGCCGCCACGCTCGTCGCCGGTGCAGCGCACCATCTGGCACTCCCCGAAGTCCCCGGGTCCGCCGAGCGCATCCGTCTCGGCAGCGTCGACCTGGCCGCCCGCAGGATCGCCGGCCACCGTGGGAGCGCCGTGGTCCTCGCCGACGGCGACCCCGGCTTCTTCGGCGTCGTACGCACCCTGCGCAAGCCCGAACACGGCCTCGAGGTCGAGGTCGTCCCCGCCGTCTCATCCGTCGCCACCGCCTTCGCCCGTGCCGGAATGCCGTGGGACGACGCGCAGATCGTCGTCGCCCACCCACGCACCCTGCGCCGCGCCGTCAACATCATCCGCGCCCACCACAAGGTGGCCGTACTCACGTCCCCCGGCGCGGGCCCCGCCGAGCTCGCACTCCTGCTCGAAGGCGTCCACCGCACCTTCGTGATCTGTGAGGAGCTCGGCACCGCACGCGAACGCGTCACCGTCCTCACCTCCGACAAGACGGCCGATCACACCTGGCGCGACCCCAACGTCGTCATCGTCATCGGCGGCGGACCCGAGACCACCGCGAGCGGCGCATGGATAGCCGGCCGCCGCCCCGACCACCCCGAGGGCGTCCGCGGCTGGGCCCTGCCCGCCACGTCGTACGGCGGCGCAGGGGAGAGCGGCGAAGGGGAATCGCCCGGCCTGCGCGCCGCGCAGCTGGCCCGCCTCGGGCCGCGAGCCGGTGATCTGGTCTGGGACATCGGCTCGGGCGGTGGTGCCTTCGCAGTGGAGGCGGCCCGCTTCGGCGCCGCGGTGCTCGCCGTCGACAGCGACCCCGACGCCTGCACGCGTGCGGCGGCGGCTGCCCGCACCTTCCGGGTGGGAGTCCAGGTCGTCCGGGGGACCGCCCCGCACGTTCTGGAACGCCTGCCCGAACCCGATGTCGTACGGATCGGCGGCGGCGGGGTACCCGTGGTCACAGCGGTGGCCGACCGGCGGCCGGAACGCATCGTCACCCATGCCTCGAACCGGGACGAGGCGGAGGCGCTGGGCGCGGCCCTCTCGGAGAACGGATACACGGTCGAGTGCGCGCTGCTCCAGTTCGTGGAACTGGACACCTCCGCCTGGGCGGAGCGCGAACGTTCCGTCGTTTTCCTGCTCTCCGCCGTGCGTTCGGACCTCGCCCCCTGAGCCGCCCGCACCGAGGCGCGAGGTAGGCTGACCGATTGTTGTACCGCGCCCGGCTGTTCGACGGTTCGTTCGTCAATGTCCGGAAAAGTGGACCGTATTGATCCGCGATGTGGTACGGCACCACCGGGGGACGCGCAAAGTGGCGCAGTCCACAGCGAGCCGAGGCAGAAGTGTCTGTCGCGGCGGCGAACGGCCGCGAGAATGTACACCTTCGCGCGCGTTTCGTGCCGCGCGGGGAGCCCGCTCGTTCTTGTTGACGAGCACCGGCGTGCCGTGGTTCGTGCATCCCGGGCGAAGGGCGAAGGAGCACTGACGATGGGCGAGGGGTACGCATGACTGACACCGGCCAGATCCCGGGCGAGGGACTGCCGGAGAACGCAGGCATGGTGGAGCAGCCGGGCGTCCCCGCCCCGGACGCCTACACCTACCTCGAACCCTCCGAGCACACAGCAGAGGACGACGATCTCCTTCTGATGCCCGCCTCACAGGGCGCGTGGAGCGACGCTCCCGCCACGTCCGAGCAGTTCCCGGCGCACTCGTCCGTGCAGTTCCCGGCGCACTCGCCCGTGCAGGTCCCGGCCGCCGCCGCACCGGCTCGGCGCCCGCTGCACCGCGGCCCCGCGTCCACCGAGGCCCCTTCCTACGGCGGGACGCCGACCGGAGGAGTGGTCCGCTCGCTCGCGGACCGGGGGCCCGCCGGTCCGCAGAACCCGATGCCCGTACGGCACGCCGGACCGCCGACGGTTCCTGAGTACTTCGACGTCCCCACTGACGACGCGGCCGTGCCGCCGGGCCCGCAGCCGGGCGAGATTCCCCCCCAGGGCGTTCCCGCGTGGGGCCCGCCCGAACCGGTCGCGGAGCCGGCCGTGACGCCCGAGCCGGGGGCGGCTGAGGCAGCCGTCGCACCCGCCGCGCCCGTGGAGGACGCCGCGCCTGCCGAACCGGCTGAACCGGTCGAGCCCTCCGTGCCTGCCGTACCCGCGGAAGTCACGCCGGTTACGCCCGCCGCGTCCGCAGAAACGGTCGCCCCGGAGCCGGAGCCGGAGCCGGAGCCGGAGCCGGAGGCCGCCGTCCTGCCGGAGGCTCCGGCGGAGCTCGCGGTGGGGGTCGAGGAGCGTCCCGTGGAGCCTCTGGCCGAGGTCCCGGAGGCCGTACCGGTCGAGGCTCCCGCCGAGGTGCCCGCCGAGGCTGCCGTCGTCGAGCCCGCCGCCCCGGCTGAGCCGGCGGGACAGTTCGTGCCCGTGGCGGGCTCCGTACCGACGGCTCCGCACCTCGCCCCGACTCCCGTGGACGAGGCGGCTGCCCCCGCAGCCGAGCCTGGGCAGGCCGTTGAGCCCGAGGGCCCGGAGGTACCGGAGCCGGTCGCCGTTCCGCAGCCCGAGCCACCCGTGGCGGCTGAGGCCGCGCCGGCGGAGCCCGAGGGCCCGGAGGTACTGGAGCCGGTCGTCGTTCCGCAGCCCGTTGCCCAGTCCGAGCGCGCCGCGGAATCCGAATCGGCTTCCGAGGCCGTTGCCGTGCCGTCGGCCGGGCCCCAGACCCTTCCCGATCCGGAACCCGGCGCCGGACCTGAGATCCTCGAGACTCCGGAAGCCGGGACCGCGGAAGCAGCGGTCCCGGGGGCCGTGGTTCCGGAGGTTCAGCCCCTGGTAGCGGAAGCCCCAGCAGCTGAGGAAGCCCCTGCAGCCGAGGTCCCGGCTGAGGAAGCCTCAGCAGCTGAGGAAGCCCCTGCAGCCGAGGTCCCGGCTGAGGAAGCCTCAGCAGCTGAGGAAGCCTCAGCAGCTGAGGAAGCCTCAGCAGCTGAGGAAGCCTCAGCAGCTGAGGAAGCCCCAGCAGCCGAGGAAGCCCCTGCAGCCGAGGTCCCGGCTGAGGAAGCCCCAGAAGCTGAGGAAGCCCCAGCAGCTGAGGAAGCCCCAGCAGCCGAGGTCCCGGCTGAGGAAGCCCCAGAAGCCGAGGCCCCGGCCCCTGTCGGGAACATTCCCGGGGAAGCCCCGTTCGTGGAGGCGACGCAGGAGACCGAAGCCGCTGAGGCGATGGCCCCCGCCGAAACCGAAACGGAGTCCGAGGCAGCCCATGTCTCCCCTCCCGCCCCCGGTTACGACGACGCCGAGCGCGAGGCCGTCCTGCGCGTGATGCGTGAACGGCGCGACATCCGCAACGGCTTCCGCAGCGACCCCATCCCGCACGAGGTCCTCCTCCGTGTCCTGGAGGCCGCGCACACCGCACCGAGCGTCGGCCATTCGCAGCCCTGGGATTTCGTCGTCATCCGTTCCGCGGAGACACGCCGCTCCATGCACGAACTGGCACAGCGCCAGCGCGAGGCGTACGCCCAGTCGCTGCCCAAGGCGCGGGCCAAGCAGTTCAAGGAACTGAAGATCGAGGCCATCCTCGACACTCCGGTGAACATCGTCGTCACCGCCGACCCCACCCGTGGCGGCCGCCACACCCTCGGCCGGCACACCCAGCCGCAGATGGCCCCGTACTCCTCGGCACTCGCCGTGGAGAACCTGTGGCTCGCCGCCCGCGCCGAGGGCCTGGGCGTCGGCTGGGTCAGTTTCTTCGACGAGCGGGAGATGGTCCGTGCGCTCGGCCTGCCCGAGCACCTCGAAGTCGTCGCCTACCTCTGCGTCGGTTACGTGGACGAGTTCCCCCAGGAACCCGAGCTCATGCAGGCGGGCTGGTCCAAGCGCCGCCCGCTGTCCTGGGTCGTCCACGAGGAGACGTACGGCCGCCGCGCCCTGCCCGGTGAGGAGCCGCACAACCTCCTCCAGGAGACCATCTCCGGCATCCGCCCCCTGGACGCCAAGGCGCTCGGCGAGGCCTGGGAACGCCAGAAGCGGATGACGAAGCCCGCCGGCGCGCTCGGCATGCTGGAGATCATCTCCGCGCAGCTGTCCGGGCTCTCGCGGCTCTGCCCGCCGCCGATCCCGGAGCCCGCAGCCGTCGCGATCTTCGCCGGCGACCATGGGGTGCACGCCCAGGGCGTCACGGCGTGGCCGCAGGAGGTCACCGGCCAGATGGTCGCCAACTTCCTCGGTGGCGGCGCCGTCTGCAACGCCTTCGCCGCCCAGGTCGGCGCCGAGGTCTGCGTCGTCGACGTCGGGGTCGCGGCGGAACTCCCCGCGACGCCCGGCCTGCTGCCCAGGAAGGTCCGCCCCGGAACGGCTGACTTCACCACCGGTCCCGCCCTCACCCGCGAAGAGGTGCTCGCAGCGATCGAGGTCGGCATCGAGACCGCCCGCGACCTGGTGGCGGCCGGCAACAAGGGCCTGCTCACCGGTGAGATGGGCATCGCCAACACCACCGCTTCGGCGGCGCTGATCTGTGTCTACACGGGCAAGGACCCGGCGGAGGTAACCGGCCGCGGTACAGGGATCAACGACGAGATGCACGCCCGTAAGGTCGATGTGGTCCGCCGCGCCCTGGACCTGCACCAGCCCGACCCGGCCGACCCGATCGGGGTCCTGGCAGCGGTCGGCGGCCTGGAGCACGCCGCCATGGCGGGGTTCCTGCTGGGCGGCGCCTCACTGCGTACGCCGGTCATCCTGGACGGCGTGAGTGCCGGCGCGGCCGCACTGGTTGCCAGGGCGATCGCCCCCGAGGCGCTCGCCGCCTGCATCGCGGGCCACCGCAGCGCGGAACCCGGCCACGTCGCCGCCCTCAACAAGCTGGGCCTGCGCCCGCTGGTCGACCTGGACCTCCGCCTCGGCGAGGGCACGGGCGCGCTGCTCGCGCTCCCCATCGTGCAGAGCGCCGCCCGCGCGATGCACGAGGTGGCGACGTTCGACTCCGCAGGTGTCACGGAGAAGTAGCCGGCGCTGTGCCCGGACGAGCCAGGCCGGCCCGTCCGGGCACCACCCGGTGTGCCTGGGACGGGGCGGCCGGGGAACGGGGGCGGGACGGGGCGGCGAGGAACGCCGCGGACGGCCGCGAGCCCGCCGCACCGCCCAGGGCCCGGAACCCGCCACCCCGTATCGTGGTCCCCGGCGTCACCGCCTCACCCCGCCCACGTCACCGCCGCTCCACCGCCGCAGCGGCCCGCAGCACACCGCACCCTGCACGAGGAGCCCGCACGACCATGGCCGAGCATGACGATCACCCTGCCTACCCCGTCGGACTGCGCCTGAACGGGCGCCGCGTCGTCGTCGTCGGCGGCGGCCAGGTCGCGCAGCGCCGACTGCCCGCCCTCATCGCGGCCGGGGCCGACATCACCCTGGTCTCCCCGTCGGCGACCGCGTCCGTCGAGGCGATGGCCGACACCGGTGAGATCCGCTGGGAGCGCCGCAGGTACCAGGACGGCGACCTCGCCGACACCTGGTACGCCCTCGTCGCGTCGTCCGACGCCGCTGCCAACGACGCCGCGTCCGCCGAGGCCGAGCGCAGCCGCACCTGGTGCGTCCGGAGCGACGACGCCGAGGCGGCCACCGCCTGGACACCGGCCACCGGCCGCAGCGAAGGCATCACGGTCGCCGTCCTCACCACCACCTCGCAGGGCCGCGACCCCCGGCACTCCGCCGCGGTCCGCGACGCGATCGTGGAAGGGCTGCGCGACGGCACCCTCGCCGCCCCGCACCACCGCACCCGCGCCCCCGGCGTCGCACTGGTGGGCGGCGGCCCGGGCGACCCCGACCTGATCACGGTGCGGGGCCGTCGTCTCCTCGCCGAGGCCGACGTGGTCATCGCCGACCGGCTCGGCCCCCGGGACCTGCTCGACGAGCTCCCGCCGCACGTCCAGGTGATCGACGCCGCGAAGATCCCGTACGGCCGGTACATGGCGCAGGAGGCGATCAACCAGGCGCTGATCGACCACGCCAAGGCAGGCAGGTCCGTGGTCCGGCTCAAGGGCGGTGACCCGTTCGTCTTCGGCCGCGGTATGGAGGAGGCGCAGGCGCTGGCAGCCGAGGGCATCGCCTGTACGGTCGTCCCTGGTATCTCCAGCTCGATCTCCGTGCCGGGAGCGGCCGGAATCCCTGTCACCCATCGAGGTGTCGCCCACGAGTTCACGGTGGTCAGCGGCCACGTGGCGCCCGACGACCCACGCTCCCTGGTCGACTGGAAGGCGCTCGCGCAACTGCGCGGCACCCTGGTCCTTCTGATGGCCGTCGACAAGATCGGCGCCATCTCCCAGGCCCTCATCGCCCACGGGAAGTCACCCGACACCCCGGTGGCCCTGGTCCAGGAAGGCACCACGGCAGCCCAGCGCAGGGTCGACGCGACCCTCGGGAACGTCGGGGAGCGGGTCGTCGCGGAAGAGGTACGGCCCCCGGCCGTCATCGTCATCGGCGACGTCGTCGCCGTCGGCACGGAACCGGCCGGCCGGCTCGAAGGCTGAGGCGGCCGGGCACCCGGCCGAAGCGCGCCTCCGCACCTCACACCACCCCGACAAGGCAGTAGCAACCGTGGCTGAACTCATCACCGTCGACGACCCGGACGACCCGCGTCTGAGCGACTACACCGGCTTGACCGACGTCGAGCTACGGCGCCGGCGGGAACCCGCCGAAGGCCTGTTCATCGCCGAGGGCGAGAAGGTGATCCGGCGTGCCGGGAACGCCGGGTACGAGATGCGGTCCATGCTGCTCTCGGCCAAGTGGACCGAGGTCATGCGCGATGTGATCGCCGAGGCCACGGCGCCGGTCTACGCGGTGACGCCGACGCTCGCCGAGCGTGTCACCGGCTACCACGTGCACCGCGGGGCCCTCGCCTCGATGCAGCGCAAGCCGCTCCCCGACGCCGGCGCACTGTTGTCCCCGGAGCGGGGGAACGTACGGCGGGTCGCCGTCTTCGAGGACATCGTCGACCACGCCAATCTCGGAGCGGCCTTCCGTAACGCGGCCGCACTCGGCGTCGACGCGGTCCTGCTCACCCCGCGCTGCGCCGACCCGCTCTACCGGCGGGCGGTCAAGGTCTCGATGGGGTCCGTCTTCCACGTCCCGTGGACCCGCCTGACGTCCTGGCCCGACGACGTCCGCCTGCTGCGCGAGGCCGGCTTCACCACCGCCGCGCTCTGCCTCAGCGACACGTCGATCACCCTGGACGAACTCGTCGCCCGTCGGCACGAGAAGCTGGCGCTCGTCTTCGGTACGGAGGGCGACGGCCTGACTCCCGAGGCACTGGCCGAAGCCGACACCCATGTCCGTATCCCGATGGACGCCGGAGTTGACTCGCTCAACGTCGCCGCGGCCTCCGCCGTCGCCTTCTACGCGACCCGGGCCGGATCCGCCTGATCTATGGACCGTCCACCCGCGCCGGGTGGACACCGGCCCCCTCGTACGTCTGTGACGGCGTGCCGCCCAGTCCTTGTGCCGGTCCCTGACAGCCCTGAGCGGCCGCGATCCCCAGCGCTACCAGCAACGTCACCACGACGAAGACGACGAGCCGCTGGCGCAGCAGCCGCGGATTGGCCGGCCTCCGTTTCCCGCCCTTCCCGGCCGAGGCCGTCCGGACGCCGGCCCGGGAGGCCTGCCTGCCGTTCGTTCCCTGCGGCCCCAGCGGCTGCCGACCCGAGTGCGGGCCGCCCCGCGTCGGCCGGGACTGGGACCCGCCGGTGCGAGAGGGGTGGCGCGAGGGCGCAGGGCGGCGTCCGTGGGCGCGTGGCGCCTGAGCGGGTCCTCCGGCCGCACGCCGGATCGACTGTTCGGTGTAGGGGCTCTCCAGCCGGCCGGTCGGCCGGTCCAGCTCCTGCTCGCTCCGCTGCGCGGGCGGCCGGCGCTCCTGCAGCCCCTGCGCCTCGCGTGCGGCGATCTCCTTGAGCCGCATGGAGAGCTGCAGCGTGCTCGGACGCTCCTCCGGGTCCTTCGCCAGACACGCCCGTACGAGCGGCGCGAGCGCGTCGTGCACATCGAACAGATGCGGCTCCTCGTGGACCACGCGGTAGAGCATCACCTCGGAACTGCCGTGCCCGAAAGGCGAATCGGCCATCGCCGCGTACGCCAGAGTGGCGCCCAGCGAGAACACGTCGGTCGCGGGCGTCACGGTTGCACCACGCACCTGCTCGGGTGCCAGGAAACCCGGCGAGCCGACGGCCGTCCCGACATGGGTGAGCGTGCTGGCCCCGGTCGCCCATGCGATACCGAAGTCGATGATCCGGGGGCCCTTGGGGGAGAGGAGGATGTTGGACGGCTTCAGGTCACGGTGGACGACGCCGGCCTCGTGCACAGCCACCAGGCCTTCCGACAATGCCGCCCCGATCGAGGCCACCTCGGCGGCCGGCAGAGGACCCTCCTCCATGACCTTGTCGTGCAGCGAGGGGCCCGGCACGTACTGCGTCGCGAACCACGGGCGGTCCGCCTCCAGATCGGCGGCCACCAGCCGCGCCGTACATCCGCCGCGAATCCTCCGGGCGGCGGACACCTCGCGCGCGAAACGCGAGCGGAACTCCTGGTCCTCCGCCAGATCCGGCCGGATCACCTTGAGCGCCACCCGCTGGCCCCGGCGGTCGGAACCCAGGTAGACGACGCCCATGCCGCCCGCGCCGAGCCGCCGGTGCAGCCTGAACGAGCCGACGACACGCGGGTCCTCGCGCCGGAGCCGCATCATCGCCATCGTCTGCCCATCCCCGCTGCCGGTCCGCCTGACGAGGCACAGCTTACGTACCCGTGGCGCGGCGCGCTCAGAGGCCGCGCCCTCGCCATCCCAACGATTGTCAGTGCCCGATGGGAGAATTGAAGCGTGGTCAGGGAACCGGGGATCCAGGTTCTGTGGCCCGTGCGAGATCTCAAACGACCGTCGCAGAAGGGGGATTGGATCAATGAAGGGCGATCGTGTGGAAATAGTCGTGGACGCCGGTGACACGACCAGGACGTACGAAGTGGTGGCCTCCAGGGCAGGCCGCAGGGTGGAGACAGCGGTCCGCCGAGGGGTGGTGGAAGTGAGTGAAGTCACCCGAAGTGGATCAGTTGTCCGTACTGCCCGCTTCATGGCAACCAGGGTGCTGGCCCTGGTCGAACAGCCGGTCCCCCGGGAGGACTCCTCCGAGCGGCCTCGCACGGGCGACCTCTGATTCGGAGGCACCCCCTGGACGAGTTGTTGCGAATGCTGACGGTGTGTCCGGGAACGCAGGCAGGGCGTCCAAGATCGTTGTGTGACGAACAACCTTCACGCCCTGCTGACCGCACTGTAGGTGAAGATCGACGACGAGATCGGAGGTACTCGATGGCTTGGCCGACCGCCGCAGCTGACGGATTCCGAGCTGGTCACCCTGGCCGTTGCGCAGGCTCTGCCGGGCTTCACCTCGGAGTCGCGCCGGCTGCGGTTCGTGGACTCCCGGCTGGGGTCGATGTTCCCGTACGTGCCCAGGCA